>JAQVEB010000227.1 GCA_028698105.1 Petrimonas sp.
AAAAAGCATTCCCATATTTCGGTGCAACCGCTTTGCTTCTTTATGCTTCATTTTCAGAAAATCTTTGCCGTCATACAAAATCTTCCCCCCTTCGGGACGAAGCAAACCCACCAAACATTTCAGAAACACACTCTTGCCCGATCCACTTTTTCCGATGATCATGTTCACCGCACCTTCCTTGAATTTAGTCGAAATATTGTTTAAAACGACTCTTCCTTCAAATTCCTTGATTAAATTCTGTACTTCTATCATCGGCTCCAAAATGTTAACCCATCATCAATTGCGTGAATGCCAGGTCGGTCATCAAAATCAAAATGCTGTTCGCCACCACAGAATCGGTGCTTGCCTTTCCCACATCCAACGCTCCGCCTTTGGCGTTATAACCGTAATATGCAGCCACCGAAGAAATGATGAAACCGAACAACATCGATTTGAGGAGCGAGTACCACACAAGCGATTCCCTAAAAAAGAATTGAATACCGTAAACATAAGTATCCGTGCTCGGATTTCCGGTAATGGCACACAATACATACCCGCCGTACAACCCCATGAAAGTGCTGAAAATGACAAGCACAGGCATAAAAAGCACAAAGGCGGCAATTTTCGGTAAAATAAGAAAATTGGCAGAATTTACACCCATAATATCGAGGGCGTCAATTTGTTGCGTGATTCGCATCGTGCCAATTTCGGATGCAATATTCGATCCGACTTTTCCTGCAAGTATAAGACAGATAACGGTGGAAGAAAATTCGAGAATAATGATTTCGCGCGACACCGATCCTACTGTCGAACGCGGGAGCAGCGGAGAGTTGATATTATAGGCTATTTGCATGACAATGACGGCCCCGATGAAAAGAGAGATAATCGTTACAATCCATATCGAATTGACGCCTAACTTATAGGTTTCTTTCGAAAATTCCTTTGCAAACTCTCTTGCCCGATCAGGAGGCATCAGCACGCGCCTAAGCAGCAACGCATATTCACCGATACTTTCTAATGTTGATCTTATGGACATATTGCCGAATTTTTAAACACGCAAAGATAGCCTATTGTTTTCAAACTATAGAAAACAAGTCGCAATTGCGTTCGTATTTTTAAAAATAATTATCTTTGCGGCATGTACAGAATAAAACATTCCGAACTTGGTGAAATCGTTGTAAAGCCCAATGTCCGAGCAAAAAAGGTAATTGCTCGCCCCATGTCGGGGCACATTGAGCTTACCATACCGCAAGGCCTTTCGCACGATAAAATTCTCGAATCCTTAGACCGTCTGAAGCCCCAGCTTTTGAAAGCCCCTCGCCGGGCAGAACATTTTATCTCGGAAACCACTTCATTTCAAACATTCACATTCGAGGCCTGCATCAAAAAACATGAAATCTCGAATCAATTTCGGATGACGCTGCGCAATGGTATGCTTACCGTTTTCGTTCCTGAAAATGTGGATATTCTCTCCCTACGATCGCAAAACATCATCAAAAATCTGATAGAAGAAGCATTACGCCACGAAGCGAAACGCGTTTTGCCCGTTAAAACCGAGCAGCTGGCGCAAAAATTCAAACTCAACTATCGCAGGGTCTTTATCAAGAAACTGAAATCGAAATGGGGAAGCTGCTCATCCGACAAAAATATCAACCTCTCGCTTTATCTCATGCTTCTCGACGAAAAAATGATCGAATACGTTATTCTTCACGAACTTACACATACTCTGGAGTTGAATCACAGCACCAAGTTTTGGGAAAAACTTAGCGTTTTCTGTGGCGAAGATGCCAAGATGCTCGACAAAAAACTGCGATACAATTTACCCAACAGTTACGCATATTTTTTCGAGCACTAAAGACGATTACAAATCTTTGAGTAAAACCGTTCGATTGTTTTCGTAGAAACCCTTGCGGGTTTCCATCAAGGCATTCCACTCATTATAAAACGCGACTTTATTATCCACGCGGAAATCTTCCGATCCGAACTGATCGATTTTCTTCATCAAATAATTTACCGTAATCAGGTTGATATCGAGAGCCGGCACGTATGCCATCACTTTAGGTTCTTTTTCGGAAGGTGTCGGACAAATCATTTTCATATCCTGCAAATCGTCTATAATCCTGTTCGTTAATCCGATGGGGACGCTGCAGGCTTCCGAAATCTCATCGTTGGTGAGCGCCGGTTTGTCATCCATGAAACTTTTCACGATTTCGGTCATGATCAGTAAAGTGAAGAAATCGCGATATCGACGACTGATATTGCGCGTTTCCTTATCGAAATTAAATTTTCCCACATTTTGAGCCGCAAACGACAATTCCACGCCGATAAGAATGATAAACCACGAAAGTTGTATCCACAAAAGCAACAACGGTATTGCCGCAAATGTACCGTAAATGGCATTGTATTTTGTAATCCAGATTTGTCCGCTCAAATACAGAAACTGGAAAACCTGCAAAGCAGTGCCTGCCACGAGAGCCGCAATTAACGCATTGAAGAATTTAACACGCGTATTGGGCATAAACAAATAAAGCAGCGTAAGCACCAGAACAATAATAAAATAAGGAAGAATATTGATAATTCGAGCAAAGAGAGGGCTCAAAAAATCCACAAAATAATTGAAATAGTCGCCCGGAGAATTCAGAATCAATGAAATACCATAATTAAGAATAATCATCACCGGAATAAACAGGATAAGAGCAAAGTAATCCGTCGCACGACGTTGGATAGAACGACCTTTTTTAACTTGCCAAATCCGGTTGAAATTCTTCTCGATATCCTGAAACAAAGTAAATACCGTATAGAGCAGTAAGACAACGCCGACTCCGGCGAAAACACCACTCCCCTTGGCAAATTCGAGCGAATTGTTGATAGATTCCAGAATTTGGGTCATCAAAGTGTCTTGACCAACCGACGAAGAGTCGGAAGACTTTGATAATCCGAAATAACTGAAAATTTCACTCTGAACGATGTTCTCGAATCCAAAACCTCGAGCAATAGCAAAGAGCACGGCCAAAAAAGGCACAATCGAAAGCACCGTACGATACGTAAGAGAAGCTGCCCGCGAACCCAAATCGAGTTCGGAAACATTTCGGACAGTCATGATCACTGTTTTGACCGTATTATAATAAATGCTGGTTTTTTTGGAAAGCGTTTTGGAATCTACACGCCAAATGTCATGCGTGAGAAATTCGGCAAATTCCTCCAACTGAACCCTCCATCTGGTAAGCCGAGATGGTTTGTAATTCTTGTGATCCTTATTATCAGTCTTTTTCTTAGCCATCAGACAAAAAAAGCAGTCGGTCTATAAGCCGGGTTCTGTCTCCCGACAAGTCGGGATGTCTGTCATTTATCTACGAGACGATGTCGCCATCGCTCTTTAGCGGCCTACCCCTCGGCATCGGGCGGGCAACCCTACATCTATCCGATATACACGGCCTTGCAACCCATAATGCGTACGGCATACCGCATTGCTGCGATATCCGGTGAGCTCTTACCTCACCTTTTCACCCTTATTCCGGCAAGCCGGAACGGTTGTTTTCTGTTACGCTAATCTGCTCTCGCGAACAGCTTCCCGTTAGGAAGTATGGTGCCCTGCGTTGCCCGGACTTTCCTCCCCGAACAATATTTCGGAGCGACAAACCGACCGACTGCAAATACAAATGTAATACGAAATCCACAATGTTTGTGCTAATTAACCGTTTTTTTGAAGATTGAATTATAAAGATGCATAAAATCGGGGAAAACCAACAATTCGCGTAAAACGATAATTAATATCCCGAAACAATTTATAACATTATTGGATAGAAAACAAATACGGTGCAAGTACGAGGAAAGTATGGAGCAAATACGACGGAAACCCCGATGAGGTCAGGGTCGGTATTTCAATATAAATTCACATTATCAAACATTCGATAACTTATTCTTACACGATTCAAAACAGTATCAAAAAAACTTCCGCATTTTTTCCAACACCATTTTCATTTTTCGCAACAATATTTGCTACTTTTGGAAAATCAAAAATTCCACAAAATGGCTTACGAAATAGAGCGAAAGTTTTTGGTGAAAGGAGACTTCAAATCCCATTCGTTCCGGCAGATAAAAATCAAACAGGGATATCTTTCCGTTACGGGAACCATTGTCAGGGTTCGGACGAAAGACCGGGAAGCATTCATTACCATCAAAAATGCTCCGAAAGAGGGAAGCATCACACGGCATGAGTGGGAATACGAAATTCCCGTGGACGATGCGGAAGAAATGCTCCGCTTATGCTGCGATTGCATTATCGACAAAACCCGCTATCTGGTGGGCGCGGGCAATCACATTTTTGAAGTAGATGAATTTTTTGGTTCAAATGAAGGACTGGTCATTGCCGAAGTTGAGCTTCGGCAGGAAGACGAACCTTTCGAACGTCCCGAATGGCTTGGGGAAGAAGTTACCGGCGATGTTCGCTACTACAATTCCTACCTTTCGATACATCCCTATAAAGAATGGCAATAAATAAACATAATGAAAACAATTCTATTAACATTCATCGCAGCGACAACCCTATCGGGATGCTACCTTTTTGGTCAGAACAACCTCATTCCTTTGGACAAAGAACTCTCCACTGTAGAATATCCTTATCCGGTGAGTTTTTTCGGCTTTCACTCTCAGAATCAACCCATGCGCATGGCGTACATGGACGTAAAGCCTGAAAACTATAACGGAAAGAATATTGTTCTTTTGCACGGCAAGAATTTCAATGGAGCGTACTGGCAAGAAACCATCTCTGCGCTCGCTCAAAAGGGATACCGTGTTGTGGTTCCCGATCAGGTGGGTTTTGGTAAATCCACCAAACCCGAACACTATCAATACAGTTTTCACCAGTTAGCCACCAACACGAAAAACCTTCTCGATAAGCTCGGGTTAAAAAAAGTTTCCGTGCTGGGACATTCCATGGGAGGGATGCTCGCAACGCGTTTTGCGTTGATGTTCCCGGAAACTACGGAAAAACTGGTTCTGGTGAACCCTATCGGGCTGGAAGATTACCAAGCACAGGCCGCATATCAACCCATCGACGAGGGTTATCAAAACGAATTAAAAAACACGGCCGAGAGTTACAAAAAATATCAACTCACGTTTTACTACGATAACCGTTGGAAACCCGAGTACGACCGCTGGCTCAATCTGCTTGCCGGCTGGACCTTGCACCCCGATTATCCCCTTGTCGCATGGAATGCGGCTCTTACGAGCGACATGATCTTCACGCAACCTGTTGTGCATGAATTCAAAAACGTGAAAGCCCCCACTCTGCTGATTATCGGGACACGAGACCGAACGGCTATCGGCAAAGACCACGCGCCGAAAGAAATTCAGCCCACGATGGGGTTGTACAACGAATTGGGCAGGAAAACGCAACAACAGATTCCCAACGCACAATTAGTGGAACTCGACGATGTCGGAC
>JAQVEB010000228.1 GCA_028698105.1 Petrimonas sp.
TGCTTGTTGAATGAATGAACTTTTACTCATCTGAGTAGATTTTGTTTGTTGGATGAAAGTAGTTTTACTTCTCGGAGTATGTTTTGTCTGTTGAACGAGATTATTTTCACGTGTCGGTATATGTTTTGTTTGAAGGACGAAGGTATTTCCGTTCACCGAAATAGCTTTTGTTTGCTTGATGAAGATGCTTTCACGCGTCTGAGTACCTTTTGTTTGTTAGATGAGGGTAGTTTTGTTCCGTAGGACAATTTAATTAGGCAAAAAGAAAAACACTATTTAGGGTTTTTAATGGGATGAGGATTATTCTTCAAGCTCATTCATTATTAAAGATCCGTTTCAGGATTCAAATATTTCAATCCGAGTGGAATTACTTTTTTAAAATCGTTATCGTTTGTAGATAGAAGAACATAGTCGTTGTGAATAGCTGTCGCGGCAATTACTGCATCCGGTAGTTTGATATTGGTGGATTTTCTTATTTCAATTGCTTTATTTATTATTTCATCATCAACGAAATGTATTTTAGAACCTGCAATGAATTCCTCCCTTACTTTAATGTCTTCGGATATTGGTGGATTCCATACCAGCAATTCAATTTTTGTAATAAATGAAATCCTACAATCATTATCAACCAGAGTGTCCAAAAACGAAATTGCTTCTGCAGGGAGTAACTCGGCCAAATATTTTACAATTGTACAAGTATCAATTAAATATCTCTGTTCCATTCACTACGTAAATCTGAAATTTGATCGTCAATTTCCTTTTTGCTTTGTTTTGATGTCTTACCTCTTAGAGCAGAAAGATTTCTTTTTGCTTTTTCAGGTGATATCACAAATATAAAGCCACTTGGCGGAGAAATTATTACAGTTTCATTCTCAATTTTGCAGATATATTCATCGCTTGAAAATCTTCTGAATTTTGCTTGCCAACTATTAGTCTTTTTATATTCTACTTCTGGTTCATTTACTACTGTTATCATAAGTATCTCCTTCCATTTCTATAAATTTATATTTACTCAACTTGATTATAATACAAAAAAGAACAACAACGTGTTGAAATGTGTATTCGAATATGTCCATTAAACTATGAGCAACTTCATTTCGTAAATTTAATCCCGCTTTTTCAGCTAATACATACTTTATTAAAATTCTGTCTTCTTCATCAAAATTTGTTTTTTGTTCAGGTCTAAAAGGTGGCTCATGAGCAATATCTGCTAATAAATCGTCCAATAATTTTTCCATCATTAACTCATGTGAACCCTTAGGTTTTCTTTTAAATGTAGCTATACCGATTTTTTCACAAAAATAACGTAAAAGACCCTCAATTTTTAAAGTTAAACTATCAATAACAGTAACAAAATCACATTGGTATGTGTTATTATTGGAATACTTATCAAGTTCTTCAAATAACCTTTTTAATCCAGGCTTAAGCGTGTCAATAGGCTTAACTTCTACAGATTTGCCATGATAACTCCTACGAATAACTTCATTAAACCACGTTTCTTCTAAATAGGATATTACGGATTCATAACTCAGCTTTTTTTCTTTATAGGCTTCAATAAAAAACCTATGCATTGTTTGTGTACCGATTTGAAAATTAAAAGTATAACTATTCCAGAAATTGTATTTTTCTTTCTCTTCATCAGTGTTAAATATATCAATCGTATTACCGAATTTATCCATTATATAAGTTGGTAACATTGAAAGCAAAACTGTCTGCTTGCTCATTTCAATTGCTCGGTCCTTAATATTTTGTATACTATCATACCAAGGAGACATTATGAAGTGCTGAATTATACCTCTTTTATCGTTTTCTGCAATAGCTTTTGAAATTCGTTCAGTCATATCGTCAACAAATTCTTCTGGTAGCTCCTGTTTAAACTTAGACAATTCGAACTTACCCCTTAACTCAGAATAGTATTTTTCTAATCTACTAACTTCTTCAGGTAATTTAATTTGTTTATAAATGAGAAGTGCATTTTCTGCAAAATTTACACAAGCTCGGTTGGATCTACTTTCAGCTTCAGCTGCCAATTTCTCATATAATATAGCTTTATATTTTAATAATTCATCAATAGGTTTACTTCTTTTCTTCTCAATAGTTATATTCCGATCAATAGCATATATTGCACCCCAGACATATGTTTTTTCAAGTTCTTTTGCTCCCTCAAGGTTTTTATCAATAACTTTCTGAAAATCGATTACCTTACTTGATAAACTAAAATGATCAGATAGTAAACCAGAGAGATCGAGTAAAATGCGTAGAGTTCCATATTTTGTCACATCCCAGTTCTGATGAGTCTCAAATATATAATAAATTATATTATTTAATTCAGGTTCAAGTTTCGTTTTTTCTGCAATTCCAAATGCCAAGCGCAATGAATTGAAAAAATGCAAAGTATAAGAATTCTTTTCGCCACCTTCTAAGGCTTGAGCATGATAGTTTTTACTGAGTTGGAGTAATTCATTGCAGAGCTGGCGTTTGAAATCTGTATGTTTGGATGTTGCCGTTTTTTCTCCAAAATACACCATCAAACCGTATTCCGTTTTAGCATACAGGTTTTTACATTCGTTGTAACGTTGTTCAAAATACTCGAAATCTTGTTGAGTATATTTTGTAACATCAGGCCAGTACACAGGTATTTGGCTCCCATCTTCTAGCGTTTGTGTACCTCTTAACTGCCAACTTAATCCGTTAATAACTCCTTTATCGTTATCGGGTTTGTTATCGAAAGATTTTTGGACTAAAAAAACTTGTCTGTCAAGTTCAGCTATTGCTGCAACATCTTCTTTGCCTTCTTCACGAAGTTGTTTAATGACCTCTAGAAATTCAGCATCGATTGTATGCATGTCCTCGCAATCGTATGAACTTTCGTCAGTCTTTTTTATATATTTTTCTAAAGCATTCATTGTTTATTCTCGGATATTGTAGTTTTACTTTTCGCTTTCCTTTTTTCTACAATTTTATATAATATGCAAATATACGCAACTTTTTCATTATAAAATCCTTTACTCTCACAAGTTTTAAATTGTATGTTGGTTTGTCTTTTAATTAGTTACTATCCCACCAAACTCCCAATCTGATACACCAAAAACGCAACCAGCCACGCCAGACCTGTGGAATAAACAATGCTGAACAGCGCCCATTTCCACGAGTGCGACTCTTCTTTTATGGCCACGATGGTTGCAATACAGGGAAAATAGATCAGCACGAAGAGCAAAAAGGCGATGATCACCCAAAACGAGAATACGGGCGAGCCGTCGGGATGCGTTTCCTGCTTGAGCCGTTCCTGTAGCGAGGCCTGATTTTCGCTGTCGCCGGTGTAGAGTACGCTCATGGTGCTTACCACGATCTCTTTCGCCGCCATTCCGGAAAGCAGGCTCACCGATATTTTCCAGTCGAATCCCATCGGGCGCATCACGGGTTCGATAAACTTCCCTATCTGTCCGATATAGGAATTTTCCTGATGCTCTATGTCGCGAAGGCGTTCCAACTCCGATATCTTTTCAGCTTTTTCGGCCTTATCGGCCGATAGGGTTTCGATCTGTGCAATTTGCCGGTCGAGAGCGGCATCGCGTGTTTTGTGCTGCGGGAAGTATCCCAAAAACCAGATTACGATGGAGGCCAGCAGAATAGGCCCGCCCATTTTCTTTAAATATTGGTACGAACGATCCCACATGTGCGTGGTTACCGATTTAAAGGTGGGCATGCGGTACGGCGGCAGTTCCATCACAAATGGCGTATCTTCTTTGGTGAACATCCATTTGCGGAGCATGCGCGCAGTGAGCACTGCGAGCAATATGCCTACGGCATACAAGCCCAGCAGCACAACGCTGGCGTATTTACTGAAAAAAGCGCCCACGAAAAGGATATATACCGGCAGCCGCGCGCTGCACGACATGAACGGCACAATGAGCATGGTGATCATGCGGCTGCTCCGGCTCTCGATGGTGCGCGTGGACATAATGGCCGGAACGTTGCACCCAAAACCCATGAGCAGCGGGATAAACGATTTTCCGTGCAGCCCCATGCGGTGCATTACCTTATCCATGATGAAGGCTGCGCGCGACATGTAACCGGAATCTTCCATGAAAGCGATAAACAGGTACAGGATAACAATATTGGGCAAAAAAACGATTACACCGCCTACGCCGCCGATAATGCCGTCCACGATAAGATCTTTGAGCGGCCCTTCGGCCATGTGTCCGTTTATGAGGTTGCCAAGCGCCTGCACCAGCCACTCGATGCCGCGTTGCGGATATTCGCCCAGCTTAAACGTGGCTTCAAACATGATCCACATGAACAGGAAGAACATCGGGAATCCGATGTATTTGTTGGTTACAAGACTGTCTATCAATCGGGTGCGCTCGTGAAAGTGTGTGCGTTCGCTCAGTGTCTCCTTCAGTCCGCCCGCGATAAATCCGTACCGGGAATTGGTGAAAGCCGATTCGGGGTCTTCGCGCAGCAGTTTTTCGATGTAGGCGCGCTCTTTGTCTCTGCGCGCAAGTATTTCGGCACGTTTGGGCAGTTGCGCGATCAGTTGTTCCATATCGGCATCGCCTTCCAGCAGTTTTATGCTGAGGTAACGCGCGGGAAGGTGTAAAAACGAAATATCGGAACCGCTCAGTTCACGCGTCATAATATCAATGGCACGCTCAAGCACTCTTCCGTACGGAATTCGCGGACGCTCCTTCTGTTCGTCATCCGATTCATAGCATTTAATGACTTCGTTGAGCAACTGCGGAATGCCCTGCCCCCGTTTTCCCACCGTGGGAACAATGGGCGTGTCAATCATTGTGGCAAGCGAATCGTAATCGAACGTGCGCTTGCTTTGCTCCAACTCATCGTACATGTTGAGGGCGATGACCATGGGCGCTTCCATATCAATCAGTTCGGTGGTCAGGTAAAGGTTTCGTTCCAGCGCCGAAGCCGCCACCACGTTGATGATGACGTCGGGGTTGCCTTCGGTAATGAATTTTCTCACGTAAAGTTCTTCCGGCGTGTCAGCCGCCAGCGAGTACGTACCCGGCAAATCCACCAGTTTAAACGTGTAGCCGTTGTGGCGCAGTGTTCCTTCTTTGGAGTCAACCGTAACGCCGCTGTAATTCCCGACATGTTCGTGCGCGCCCGACGCAAGGTTGAAAATGGATGTTTTTCCGCTGTTGGGGTTCCCAACCAAAGCAACGCTTATCTTTTTTTCGCCGCTCTCGCGATGCTGTTTGCGCATTCGCCTCCGGTGGCGTCGGGGAGGCTCGGATAACCGGTCATTTTCGTTGTATTCTTCCGAAACGGGAAGGTCTTTTACATCTTTCCGAAGCATCGCTATTTCAATCATCACGGCTTCGCTTCTCCGCAGCGAGACTTCGTAGTCCATGATCTCGTATTTGATGGGGTCTTTGAGCGGCGCGTTGAGGATGGATTTCA
>JAQVEB010000229.1 GCA_028698105.1 Petrimonas sp.
TTTTAATTTAACACGTATGTTTGGTAAAGTACCACTAGATACTATGGTGCTTTCACAGGCTCAGGCCCGACAATCTGTGAGAAATGAGGTGGCTGATGTTTATAAGGTGATTATCAATGATTTGAAAATGGCGTCCAGTCAATTGCCTGAAGCATATACGGGAAATGCTATTGGTCGGGCTACAAAATGGGCTGCGTTATCTCTTTTAGGTAAGGTATATCTAACGAATTACCAATTTTCAGAAGCGCTCGAACCATTACAAATAGTGATAGATTCAGGGCAATTCATCCTTCTTCCAGATTTTGCAGAGATATTTGAACCCAACAATGCGAATCATGCCGAATCAATATTTGAAATTCAATATGAAGGTGGAACATTAGGTGAAGGGAGCAGATGGAGTTTTACATCTCATCCGCGTATACTGTCAGAGGCAATGAAGATCTCGGCAGGCAACTCGCTTATCCCGACTTCCGATATTGTGGATGCTTTTGGAGAAAATGATGAGGAACAGGTTCCAAGTTCCAGATATTCAGCAACTATCGGGACCATGTCCTATAAGGGAGCTTCTGGTAATACTTTAAGCGCAAAGCATATAAAGAAACATTATATGGATCATACAATGCAAAATCAATCGGATGATAACTGGCCCTTGTTAAGGTATGCAGATGTTCTCTTGATGTATGCAGAGGCGTTGAATGAAACCTCAGGTACCCCTCCCCAGGAAGCGATAGAACTTGTGAATCAAATTAGACGAAGGGCCTTTGGATTACCACAAAATGCTATCAGTGCGAGAGATCTATGGCCTTCGATGACAGCCGATACGGAGTCTTTCAGAAACGCAATCTATTTGGAACGTAGGCTTGAGCTTGCATTCGAAGGACATAGATGGTTCGATCTGATTAGAACAGGTACTTATCAAACAGTGATGAATAGTCATTTCGGAAGTAGTTCTCCCTATAAAGTTGAATCCTATCACAGACTGTTTCCCGTACCACAGCAGGAAATAGATATCAACCCATTGCTGAAGCCAAATAATGAAGGATATTGACCAATATCTCAGGAACTAGTTGTTAACATAATAAATGCAAGAAAATGAAAAAAATATATTCATATTTATCATTGTTACTCACTACGGTAATAGTATTGATAAGTTCGTGTAAAGATGAAACCGAATTAACCTTAATCCCCCAGTATTTTATCTCTATTTCCGAACTTAGAGAGATGTATCAGGGTGAAAGTTTAGCTCTTATGAATAAAGATGATGGAGATCTCTTTATCGGTGGTGTCGTTATATCTAACCCTGATCATATGAACAACCCAGAGGGTAAGATGATTATTCAAAATTATGATAAGGGACAATTGAGAGGAATCGCATTAGCTTTGGATAAGCATCTGGAGCGTTATAAAGAAGGTGATTCCGTTGTTGTAAAACTGGGAGGCGGCATACTTGAACGAGTTAATGGAATGTTGCAAGTTTCAGGTCTCACAGTATTAGACGTAGGCAGAATATCATCTAACAATGAGCAAAAAGTACATATTGTCACAGATATGTTCGATCCATTCTTATCCAATGATGATACATATGAATGCACGCTGGTTCAATTGGTATCGGTGGATGTGCTGAATGTGGAACGGGGCCAGACATTTGGAGTCAAGGATTTAGAATTGAGTGATGGAAGCAACACAATTTTAGTCAAAACATTGAATACAGCAAGTTTTGCCGGCTTAGAGGTCCCTATATCAGGTAGCTTTACCGGGGTCATGCTATATGCAGGCGCCCGGCAACCCTATCTTTCAATACGTAGTTCTGCAGATTATCATGGAGAGTTTATGGCTCCTGAAAATTATGTGGGCTTTCCGGAAGGTTTTGAAACAATTTTTGGCTCTCGCAAAGTGAATGCCAATACGGATGGATATGACGATTATCCTTCGGGCCGTTGGTTCCTTCATAGAGCAATGTCTAATAGTTCTGCAAATATTGTCCATAAAAATGGAGACTGGGGTGTCATGCTGAATAAGGATGTGGCAAGTATCTCAATGGATTTTGATCTTATGTTTGGAGCAACAAAATTGTCGTTTTATTATGCTGCAGCGACAAAAACCCCAGGGGATTCAAGTCCGATTACAGTTTATGCAGAATATTCCCAAGATGCAGGAGAAACATGGATAACACTTGAACCAGAACTGATAGTGGATGATCAAAATGTCCAATATTACAAAGAATATGAACTTAGTATCGAAGGATCTGTTCGTTTTAGAATCAGAAAAAATGATTCACCGGCAAGACTTGTTGTTGATGATATTTTTATCAAACCCAATACGGAATAAGTTATTGGTTAAGGGTGTTTTCAACTGCTACTAGTAGGAACACAAGGAAAGTGTGTTGAGAGCTTTGCTGTCTGACATTTCACGAGAGTAGAATACCCTCTCCATACAGCAATCACGATGATGATCTAAATAATCTTTTGTAATATGAGAACTAAATCATTTTTGATAGCAGGATTAGTCCCCCTTATTGGGGGGACTACTTCCTATGCACAGCAAAAGGAACGGCCGAATGTTATTTTTATTCTGACCGATGATATGGGTATTGGGGATTTAAGTTGCTATGGAGCGTCTTTACCGATAACAACTCCCCATTTAGACCAAATGGCATCGGAAGGAATACGTTTTACCCAATACTATTGTGCCTCCCCAATCAGCTCTCCCTCCCGGGCAGGATTACTAACAGGGCAACATCCTGCACGCTGGAACATTACCAGTTACTTGCAATCCAAAGAGGGTAATAGAAATGCAGAGATGGCTGATTATCTGGACCCAAAGGCACCATCATTGCCTCGCATGTTGAAAGAGTCCGGATATAAGACAGCTCATTTCGGTAAATGGCATTTAGGGGGAGGCCGGGATGTGAAGAACGCTCCTTCCATTATTGAATACGGTTACGATGAATATGCAAGTACTTATGAAAGTCCAGATCCCGATCCCCTGTTGACGGCATCTGATTGGATCTGGTCTGAAAATGATTCCGTGAAGAGGTGGGAGAGGAGCGGTTATTTTGTCGATAAAACGATCGATTTTTTAAAGAGAAATAAAGGAACCCCTTGTTTCATCAATCTTTGGCCGGATGATGTCCACACACCCTGGATCGGAAATGAAGAACAAATGACGATCTTCCCCGATGGGAGCAGTTCGATGTCTAATTTTTTGACCGTTTTGAAGGAATATGACAGGCAAATGGGATTGTTGATGCAGAAACTGAAAGAGGAAGGCTTTGACAAGAATACTATTGTGATATTTACCAGTGACAATGGTCCCGGTCCCAGTTTGAATCATATCCGGACAAATGGACTGAGAGGGTGCAAGGCATCTCTCTTTGAAGGAGGAATCAGGATGCCTTTTATTGTTTGGAGTGGTGGAAATCTGATACCCAATGGTAGGGTTGACAGTACTACTGTAATAAGTGCTATGGATATGTTGCTGAGTTTGTCCAAAATCGGAAACGCTCCTGTCCCATTCTCAGTCGTAAGTGATGGTGAAGATATGAGTAAAGCGTTGTTGGGTACTGCACAGAAAAGAAATAAGGAGATATATTGGGAATACAGAAGGAGGGAGCATAAAGCCTTCCCATCTCCTGAAGGGCATGATAAAAGCCCCAATATTTGTATCAGGCAAGGGGACTGGAAATTGCTGGTTAGTGAGAGCGGGACATGGGTGATTTTATATGACTTGAAACAAGATCCGTATGAAACGCATAATGTGTCAAAAAAACATCCTGAAGTTGTCGAAGTTCTTAAGAAAAAAGCATTGGATTGGAGAGGCAGCCTCCCCAAACTGTGACGTTGTAAACGAGATTATGTAAGTGTGCCATTTTATTTAAGGAATGAAAACGATTTATCATTTTCCATTAGTAGTCTCCGGAATTACATTCGCCATACCGGTTGTATCTCAACAGCAAGAGAGTAAGCAACCGAATATAGTGATTTTTATGGCTGATGATCTGGGCGTATGGGATATCGGCCCTTACGGCAATCGATCCGTCAAGACCCCCAATTTAGATGTATTTTGTTCGGAATCAATACTATTTCATCAGGCCTTCTCTGTGGCACCTACCAGTGGACCCGCCAGGAGTGCTTTGTATACGGGGAAATATCCTCATAAGAACGGGGCTCATGTCAACCGTATGCCGGTGCGTGACAACGTGAAATCCCTTGTACATTATTTCAATGGAGAAGGCTATCAGGTCGCGATAGCAGGCAAGTTGCATGTAGGGCCCCGCAAGGTATTCCCATTCGACTATATATTGGGGAGTAACCGGCGGGAACCGGGTACTGAGGGTTTAAAAGGCATGTTTACAGACCTCTATTTGAGACCTGTAGACAAGTGGCTGCGCGAGCGGGATGATGACAGGCCTCTGATTCTGATCGTTGCGGATCACTGTACGCATATGACCTGGCCGTTGAACCCCGAATATACCAGAAACGGGGTCGAGGTTCCCCCGTTTTTAGTTGACACACCTGCCACGAGAAAGCTTTTGGCCCGGTATTATACCGATATCACCAAGATGGATGCCAATGTGGGAGAATTAATGGAAATATTGAAAAAAAACCGGATGGATGATAATACCATCATGATGTTCACGGCCGATCAGGGGCCACAGCTACCTTTTGGAAAATGGACATTGTATGACTATGGGGTACAAGTGCCTTTTATCGTGCGTTGGCCGAATCATATCACTCCTGGGAGCCATACCGATGCCCTGGTGTCGCATGTGGATATTATTCCAACGCTACTGGAAATAGTGGGCGCTGAAATGCCGGATGATCTGGATGGCCGGAGTTTCTATCAGGTGTTGAAATCTCCTGATGGGCCTCATAGGGAGACGGTGTTTGCGGCGAATAATGGAGATAAGTTTCACGACCAGTCACCTACCCGGATGTTGCGTACAAGTAGATATAAATATATCGTGAACCTGAGGCCAGATGCTCCTTCCAGAAAACAGCCCCGTGCAGAATGGATCGAACAGGCAATGACTGACCTGCATGCAAAGATGATCGTGGATCGTTTGAATGAACGGCCTGCAGAAGAGCTTTATGATATCGAAAATGACCGGTATGAGATGACAAATTTGGCTTATTCAGAACAACACCGGAGAATATTGGAGAAATTCCGGAAGGAGATGGAGATAATTCGAAGCGAACAGGGAGATATTGGTGATCGTTGGGAGGATGATCTGAAAAAGTTGCCAACAGACAATAAACCTAATCCATTAGTACCCTACGAGTTTTAATTTAATCAAAATGATGATAGAGAGGATGAAAAAAAGAATTATGGTAATACGCCTTATTTGCTTAGTAGGAATAGGACTGTCGGGTACTTTGACCATTAG
>JAQVEB010000010.1 GCA_028698105.1 Petrimonas sp.
CGGTTGGGCTGGGGGCGAAACGGACTCTTACTTTATTGTGCATAATGATTGTATTTTAGGGTGCAAAGATAGCTAATTTTGTGCAAAAGGAGTATTACAAATACAGCCGGGCTTCATTTCCCATATTAAAAAGCAGGTCTATAATGCTTAAATTGGGCATAAAACCGTTCTTTTCGCTGAAAACCTGATAGTATGGTTTGGTCGTAAAACCGGACGGACGTTTTGGATGGATGGCCTCGCGCAAATCAATTCCTTTATCGGGGACTTCTGAAATGTATGTTTCGGAATAGATAACAGGTGTGTCAATGCCGATGAAGCGGCAAGCCATTTGGCGCAATTCTTCATTAAAATCGTGCAGGAAAGTATATTTTTTTTCGTAAAACGGACGAAAATCGTCTTCGTAATACGCGAAAAACGGTGTGGAATTGTATGCCGAAACAATGGCGTTCCAATGCAAATAGCGCCAGTTGCCGTGTTCGGCAATACGGATATCCTTCATCTCGCATTTTGCAGCCGAAGGCTTTTCGATGGGGATGCTAAGCGGCATCGGGCCGTTTGCTCCCGCAATGATGCAACGGTTGCGATAGGATTGCTTTTGGTAGTTATCGTGAATTTCGATTATTGCTTTTTCTGCCCGAAAAAGTGCGGAGTAATATTCAATGGGGGCAAGGTAGAAGGAAAGAAAAAGCCCCCCTTTGTCCCCCCGATAGGGGGAATTGGTGGGCTTTGAGTCTTTTTCCCTGAAAATATTGCTTAAGTATTGCATTTTGGGGCAAGAAAAATCGATTTCATCCACTTTTTTTCCCTTTTTGGGGGAGTTAGAGGGGGCTTATTTTTTCGCACTTCTGAAAAGTCGTTTCCATCTGATTTTTCCGCCGAACCAACTTTTGTCTTTGTCGAGTGAGAGCCAAATGAGCAGAGGCTGCCCCACAACGTGGTCTTCGGGTACGAAGCCCCACGCGCGCGAATCGGCAGAGTTGTCGCGGTTGTCGCCCATCATAAAGTAGTAATCGTACTTAAACGTGTATGAATCGGCCGGTTGTCCGTTGATGTAAACTTTGCCGTCGCGATAAGCGAAATCGTTACCTTCGTAATTTTTGATGCAACGCTCGTAGGCGGCCACTTTGTACGGTACGTCGGTGTCGAATTTGATCGTAGCGCCTTTCTTCGGTATCCACAGCG
This sequence comes from Petrimonas sp., assembly GCA_028698105.1. Taxonomy (GTDB): domain Bacteria; phylum Bacteroidota; class Bacteroidia; order Bacteroidales; family Dysgonomonadaceae; genus JAQVEB01. The sequence goes on from JAQVEB010000010.1 coordinate 1,183, forward strand.
GGCCGTAGTTGTTGTTTGTCCATCCGGTATCGTAATTCAACGGATAGTAATACCCCCCTTGCGTCGGTTCTTTTATCACGTCTAGGACGAATGGCTTTGCCTTCATTTCTGTGACCATTGCATCTGTCATGGGTATTTGCGTGTAAAGTTTGCCGAACGATCCGTTTTTCTGTTTCAATCCCAACCTTTCGGCGGCTAACGTATCAACCGACGTTAAATCCTGATATTTATCCACATTTTGACCGTATTCGTTTACGCCGATGTAATCGCTTTTGCTGATGCCCATTTCTTCAAAAACAGAAGGCGATATAACCGATCCGTCGGTTTGGATCATGTAATTAAATTGGGCGGTTTTTGCGTGCGGAATGATGTTCCCATCAATATAAACCGTATCGTTTTTCAGTTGAATGGTTTCTCCGGGTAATCCGATGCAGCGTTTCACATAATTTTCACGCCTGTCCACAGGGCGCCACACAATATTGCCGTATGATCTTTTATCCGCTCTAACACCTGCGCTTCCGTTGGCGTTATATTTTGATAAAGTATAAAAATCGGATGCCTGCACGTTGAGCGCCACAGTATCCCCTGCCGGAAAATTGAAAACAACAATATCGTTTCGTTTCACATGTCCGAATCCTTTTAACCGGTGATATTTCCATTGCGGTTTATCAATGTAGGATTTCCCGCCGATAATGGGCATGGTGTGTTGCGCCAGCGGAAAAGATAGCGGCGTCATGGGCGCACGCGGCCCGTAGCTGAGTTTGCTGACGGCGAGAAAATCGCCCACCAACAACGATTTTTCCAACGAGGAGGTGGGAATCTGGTAATTCTGAAAGAAAAACGTATTGATAAAATACACGGCAATGAGTGCAAACACAATGGCATCCACCCATTCCATGGTTTTGCGCACCGTTGGGTTTTTCGATTTTTTCCACCATGTCCATGGGATGAATTTAGTGATATAAATATCGAAAAACAGAAAAATAAGCAGCAGCAGCCAGATATTTCCGGCCCAAAAGGTGAACAAAATCCAAAGGATGGAAAGGACGGCGAACCAGGTCCATTGTCTGCGTGTTGCAGAAGAAATGCGTTGTTTTAATGTATTCATATTTTTCCGTTCAGGAATTATTGGTTTAAAATTTCAACATATCGTTCATTCCCAAAAAGCCTTTTTTGCCTTTTGTAAATTCGGCGGCGAGCACAGCGCCCAAGGCAAATCCTTTTCGGCTTTTGGCATCGTGCGTGATGCGGATGATGTCGGCTTCCGATTCGTAGATAACCGTGTGCAGGCCGGGAACTTCTCCCTCGCGAAAAGCTTTTATTTCAAGCTCATTCGCAGACTCGGTTTCGTTCAGGCTCCATTTTTCTTTCCGGCCGATATTCGCGAGAATATCTTCGGCAAGCGTGATAGCGGTGCCGCTCGGTGCATCCAGCTTATGAATGTGGTGCGTTTCTTCCATGCGTACATCGTAATCGGGAAATTGGTTCATGATTTGCGCCAGATATTTGTTCAACGCGAAAAAAATATTCACGCCGAGACTGAAATTGGACGCGTAGAAAAACGTTTTTCCGTCTTTTTCGCACGCTTGCTTTATTTCATCCAGGTTTTCAAGCCAGCCGGTTGTTCCCGACACTACTGGAACATCGGCGGCAAAAGCCTTCCGATAGTTGTTCAGCGCGCTTTCGGGAGAGGTAAATTCGATGGCGACGTCAGCGCTGCGAAATTCGGGTGAGTCAAATTTTGTTTCTTCGTTCATGTCAATGGTGCAAACGATTTCGTGCCCCCTTTCGCGTGCGATTTTCTCAATCTCTTTTCCCATTTTACCGTAACCGATCAGCGCTATTTTCATATTTCCGTATTTTTTAGATAGCAAAAGTAATGATTTTAACAATTAAAACGCAACATGAGCTCACAAAAAAAACGATATTTCACTTTTTATTAAGGTTTTATAACCAACCGTTTTCCTTGTACCACCGTACGGTTTCTTCCACGCCTTCTTTCAGCCGGTAATCGGGCGTAAAATCCAGATCGGTTTGGAGGGGCGATACGTCGCACGCCCAGTTGCGTTGCTTCATGATTTTGTATTTATCGGTATTAAAGGTTGTGGCTTTGCCCAACAACGAACCTATTTTTTCGGTTACAAAAGCCGCAGGCTGCACAATGAAAAGCGGTATTTTCAAGCGAAGAACGCGTTTTTTTTCGACCGCCTGTTGCACAATCCGGTTGAACTCCGTGTCGGTGTACACATCGCCGTCGGCAACGAAATATTCTTTTCGGTGGACGCCTTTTTCGATAGCTGCAAAAATAATCTTCACTAAATCTGCAATGTAAATAAACGTGAGGAGTTGTTTTTTGAATCCTGCGCCCACATCGAGGCCGTTTTTTACGGCGCGCATCAGAATGAGGTAATCTTTGTCGCGCGGGCCGTAAACGCCCGTAGGGCGAAGAATAACGTACGGAAAGCCTGCGATGCTTTTCATGTAGTTTTCGGCCCGTAATTTGCTTTTTCCGTAAGCGGTGTTCGGCGCGGGTACATGGTTGCAGGGCATGGGCGAATAACCCTTCTCATCGCCAACGCCGAAGGCGCCGAGGCTGCTCATAAACACGAAAGTTTCCGGCACGGTGTCGGTTTCAACAAGCGCGTCTATAAAATTTTTGACTTGGCGGTAATTGATTTCGTCAAAATCGGTTTTTCGCAACGCTTTTGTGATTCCCGCAATATGCACGATATAGTCGAATTTGCCGTTTTCTGTAGTAAAAGCGTGTAGCTGAGTCTTCAGTTTTTCCTTATCGGCATAATTCAATTCAATAAATCGGATCCGCTCATCCTGTAAAAAGGTTCGGCTGCTGGTTTTACGCACACCCGCCCACGTTTCGTAACCCAAATCCAATGCTTTGTCAACCGTTGTGCTGCCTATAAAACCACTGGCTCCCGTGATGAGGATTTTTCTTTGCATCATCTTTCGATTTATTTTCACAAAAGTAACGAATATGTTCTAAATATACATCTTCTCCAAGAATATCAACCCAATGTTTGAGCTAAATCCGAACTTTTTTATTACTTTGCGCTAACTAAAAGACGCTTTTATTGTTGTAATCATAATAAAACTTACGTGAAACAAAATAAGATATATGGCTAAAAGAATGACACCATCAACCGGAGAAACGAAACCGAAAAAGAAAGATTTGGTACAATCTATCATTAATTTTCTAAATCAGAACAGACAAAAACAATTCAATTATAAACAAATAGCCGCTGCCGTTAATGTCCACGGACAAGAAGGACGAACGGTGCTGGTGAAAGTCCTCGATAAGTTACGCGACCAGGACGTGATTTTGGAAACATCGCGCGGGCGATACCGCATTAATGATCGCGGATTAATGCTCGAAGGAAAGTTTGAACGGCGCAGCAACGGTAAAAACTTTTTTGTGCCGGACGATGACGGGAACATCATTCACATTCACGAGCGCAATTCGCAACACGCCATGAACGGCGACCGGGTGCGCGTTCAACTCCTCGCCAAGCGCAAGCGCACCGAAACCGAAGGCGTTGTTGTTGAGGTGCTTGAGCGTGCGAAAACCCGGTTCGTGGGCACGTTGGATGTGGAAAAACATTTTGCTTTTCTTGTGATGGACAGCAAAATACTGGCAAACGATATTTTTATTCCGATGGAATATCTTAACGGCGGAAAAGACGGCGACAAGGTGGTGGTAGAAATTATCGAATGGCCGGAAAAGGCCAATAATCCCGTGGGTAAAGTAGTGGATGTGCTTGGAAAACCGGGCGATAACACTACCGAGATGCACGCCATTCTGGCGCAATACGATCTTCCGTACAAATATCCCGAAAAGGTGGAAAAATTCGCCGAGTTTATCCCCGATACCATTTCGGAAGAAGAGATCGCCAAACGCGAAGATTTTCGCGGTGTGTTTACCATGACCATTGACCCGAAAGACGCCAAAGATTTCGATGATGCCCTTTCGCTGAAAAAGATTTCGGCTACTTCGTGGGAAGTGGGCGTGCACATCGCCGATGTTACGCATTACGTGAAACCCGGAGATATTATTGATCAGGAGGCCGAAAAGCGGGCTACATCTATTTATCTGGTGGACAGGACAATCCCCATGTTGCCCGAGCGCCTGAGCAACGGCGTATGCTCGCTTCGTCCGAAAGAGGAAAAGCTCTGCTATTCCGTAATTTTTGAAATGAACAACAAGGCCGAGGTTAAAAAACACCGGATCGTGCGAACCGTTATAAAATCGGATGTGAGATTGGCTTACGAGGAAGCGCAAACCGTTATCGAAACCGGAAAAGGCGATTTCAGCTCGGAGATTCTTACGTTGAACGATCTGGCTAAGCAACTGCGCGAACGCCGGTTCGCCGACGGCGCCATTAACTTTGAACGGTATGAAGTGAAATTCAATCTCGATGAAAACGGGAAACCCCTGGGCGTTTTCTTCAAGGAATCCAAAGAGGCCAACCACCTCATTGAGGAGTTTATGCTTTTGGCCAACCGCACGGTAGCCGAAGCCGTGGGAAAAGTGCCGAAAGGCAAAACAGCCAAAACGTTTGTTTACCGCATTCATGATGTGCCCGATCCCGAAAAACTGGATACTCTAAACACCTTTATTTTGCGTTTCGGCCACAAAATTAAAACCGGCGGTACCAAAGTTGAAGTGGCCAAAAGCATAAACTCGTTGTTGGACAAAGTACAAGGCCGTCCCGAAGAAAATTTGGTGGAAACCATCGCAATCCGCTCCATGTCGAAAGCTGTTTACTCCACGAAAAATGTGGGGCATTACGGCTTAGCGTTCGATTATTACACGCATTTCACATCGCCCATCCGCCGTTATCCCGACATGATGGTGCACCGCTTACTCGACAAATATCTCGCCGAAGGCGGCAAAAGCGTTAATCAGGCCGAAACGGAAGAAGAATGCGTTCATTGTTCGCAGATGGAGCAGGTTGCCGCCAACGCCGAACGCGATTCAGTGAAATACAAACAAGTGGAATTTATGACGGATAAACTCGGGAAGGTATATGATGCTGTCATTTCGGGCATTACCGAATGGGGTATTTACGCCGAAATAAATGAAAATAAGGTGGAAGGCATGATCCCCATTCGCGAGTTGGATGATGATTTTTATGAACTCGACGAAAAGAATTATCGCCTTGTGGGTCGGCGCACAAAAAGAGAATACCGGTTAGGGCAACCGATTACCATTCAGGTTACGCGTGCGAACTTAGAGCGCAAACAGTTGGATTTTACGCTGGCATAAGTAAGTATCATCAAATAATTATTGCTCTTTTTTATTTTTTGTTTCATGTGATGCTCTTTTGAGCGTATTTTGCCTTTTTCCTCGTTTCTTTAGCCCCGATAAATTGGGATTTTCGTTGAACTACAACCCGCTAAACGTCATTAAAAAAAGACAAAATTCATCTCAAAGTAGGTATCAAAAACGTATATCAATAATTCTTTTCTGCCACTTAAATGAAGAGAACGACTTTCCTTTGTGTTGTAATATCGGTGTTGCTTTGGTCGAACGCCGATATTGCTTATTCTCAAAACCTCGATATAAACCTGTTAGAGCCGATAAACCACATTGATGCCGGCACCGGTTTTAACAACAGCATGCTGTTTATCACGCATTCGGCAGCAGTTTTCGAGATAGGCGGCGTACTGGGGATGGGTTTCATGGGATGGTTGAAAGATAATGACAAACTTACACAAACGGCAATCACAACGGGGGCTACCTTGGGGGTTAACCTCATCCTTACTACGGCCATCAAATATGCCGTAAATCGTCCCCGGCCAACGGCCGCATATCCCGATAGAATTATCAATCACGGCGTGTGGTTAACCAAACACTCTTTTCCGTCGGGACACACCTCATCGGCGTTTGCTTTTGCAACTTCGCTCACACTGGCTTTTCCTGAGTGGTACGTAGCCGTTCCGGCTTATGTTTGGGCATCATCGGTTGCCTTCTCGCGCATGTATTTTGGTGTACACTATCCTTCCGACGTTCTCGGCGGAATTATTGTGGGAGCCGGCTCGGCATACCTGACTTATCGCCTGAAAAACTGGTGGGACGAGCAGCAATGTTCGTCATCGCAAATGAAATCTTCTGCTGCCCTCGCTTATTCGGGGTTCGTAGAATAATGCTTTGAAAATCAGCTCATCTTAATGATTATAAATTAGAGAGTCACCTTTTTAGTTTATAAACAATATCAAATTTCATATAATAAATATCATTTTTCTAAGCTGTTTCTCGTTAAAATAATGTAAATTTAAAGTCTTTAAAAAGTTTTTAAACTTAATCTTTTTGCGTATGAAAGAAATTAAATTTGCAGTATTCATAATCATATTTTTTATAATGAATTATGAAGTAATACTCGCTTCAGGAGAAAATTTTAAGGAAGTTCAGCAAACAAAAAAAGTTACCTTAATTGTATCAGACAATGCAGGGCCTGTTATTGGAGCCAATATATTTGTTAAGGGAACTACGATTGGAACTGTAACTGATTTGGAGGGCAAGGCCAGTTTAAGTAACGTGTCAGAAGGAGATGTCGTTACCATATCTTATATTGGCTATTTGACTCAAGAAGTGACTATAGGGCTCTCTTCAACCTACACGGTTCAACTAAAAGAGGATGCTCAATCCTTAAGTGAAGTAATCGTTATTGGTTATGGCACTACCAAAAGACAAGATTTTACAGGTTCCGTTTCTTCCGTTAAAGTTGAAGATTCACCGATTGCTTTAACAAACAATTTGAACGCAATGGAATCGATAAAAGGAAATGTTGCCGGACTCGACATTGGTGCGACTAATACAGCAGGTGGAGCACCTTCAATTCAATTGCGTGGACAAAAATCAATCTCGGGTTCCAATACTCCATTAATAGTGGTTGATGGGGTTATTTTTATGGGCAGTATAAGTGAAATAAATCCGAATGATATTGCTTCATACGATATTCTAAAAGATGCAACTTCAGCAGCGGCGTATGGTTCTCGTTCGGCGAACGGCGTAATAATTATTACTACCAAAAAAGGTCGTTCGGACAAATCAATAATTGCGCTGAATATGAGTGTGGGTTCACAACTATGGGGCAATAAACCAGCACTGATGACCGCTGATCAATGGCTCGAATCTGTGATGGCCAGAAATAATAGTACTGATTTAACTTGGCTGAAACCACAAGAAGTAGCAAATAAAGACGCAGGGATAGTTACTGATTGGTTAAACGTCGCTAGTAGAACGGGACTTATACAAGATTATCAATTATCTGTTTCAGGCTATAACAATCAAATAAACTATTATTTATCTGGTTCATATTCAAGTAATAAAGGTATTATTGTAGGAGATGATTATAATCGAATTTCTGTGTTGGGTAAAATTGATTCACATATTACAGATTGGCTGCAGATTGGATTAGATGCAGCTTTCACGAATCAAGATTATTCAGGATTCGGAGCAAATTTATATACGGCCTATGTGATGACTCCGTATGGAGTTTTGTATCGTGATTCGAAAAATAAATTATTGGAAAAATATCCTCAGACACAGTCTCAGATAAATCCTCTTTGGGGTGTTGATGATGGTACACGAGATAATACTGACGTAAGGAACAACTTTCGTGTTAACGCTTTTTCTGTCATAAAAGTGCCTTGGATTCCTGGGCTGAGTTATCGTTTTAATTATGCTGGCAATTTAAGCAAAAATACTTCTGGCAACTTTAATTACGAAAGATATTATGTTGCCGAAGGCAGCTATGATGATGCATCTCGCTATTCCCCTATTACGTACCAGAAATTACTTTCAAATGCGAACGGGAATATTAACAACAATACCACAAAAAGCTGGCTTATAGACAATATTTTGAATTACAAAAATACTTTTGGAATGCATTCGATTGACTTTACAGCAGTTGCTACACGCGATCTTCTGAACTTTTATTTCGTGAACAGCATCGGATCGGATTTCGCGGCAAATGGGAATACTTCTTTGGGAATGAGTGGTTTACATAAGGCGACAACACAAAAGATTGATTTAGGAGGCTACAAACGTACTAATATAGGATATTTAGGGCGCTTAAATTACTCATATGATAATAAGTATTTCTTTACAAGTTCTCTACGCCGCGACGGTGCTTCCGTATTCGGAACGAATAAAAAATGGGGAACTTATGCTGCCATTGGCGTAGCGTGGAACATCACCAATGAATCTTTTTTCCCGGAACACGTAAAACAAACAACTTTAAATAATCTGAAATTAAAGTTTTCTTGGGGTAAAAACGGAAATCAAGGACTAGATCCTTACGGAACGCTCTCAAAAGTTGTAAATGGCCCAACTGGCGGAATACGATATGAATTTGGCAACAGTAGCGATATCCTGTATGGATTAAATGTAAATGAATTGGGTAATGCTGATTTAGGTTGGGAGTCCACTCAGGCATATAATACAGGATTTGAATCAGCGTGGTTTGGTAATCGTATTTTTGTGGATTTGGACATTTATTTTTCACGTACAGAGAATCAAATTTTCACACGTAACATTCCCGTTATGACAGGATTTAAAACCATAAAGTCATCCATGGGTGAAATAGATAACAGAGGACTAGAGTTGACCGTACGTACAACGAATGTTCAAAACAATGATTTCAATTGGACTACCGGTCTCACATTCTGGCTGAATCGAAACAAGTTAGTTCACCTTTATGGTGAAGATTTAAACGGTGACGGAGTAGAAGATGATGATATATCAAATGGGTTTTTTATTGGGAAACCGTTGGGTGCAATTTTTGGGTATGAGCAAAATGGAATCGTGCAAGAGGATGATTCCGAATATATCGCAGCAAACGGTGTTAAACCAGGTTCTCCTAAATACAATAATTTTGATGATAACCCTAAAATTACTGCGGACGACAGAAAAATTCTTGGGTACTCTTCACCCAATTTTAGATTAAACATGAGTAATACAATCTCTTATAAGCAATTTGACTTTTATATGATGGTAACCGGAACGTTTGGTGGAGGAGGATATTTCTTACAATCAAATGCTGCTGCATACATGACAAGTGGTTCAGGGTTATTTAATTCCAATGGTATATATATTCCTTGGTGGACTCCGGAGAATAGGAGTAACACATATACATCCGCCACTTTTTCAGGTGATGGACGATTTCTTGGATTACAAAATAGGGCTTTTGTGCGTTTGCAGGATGTTACGCTCTCATATACCTTAGATAAACCATTATTGAATAGTCTTGGGATTCAAGGATTGAAAATATTCTTATCCGGTAAAAACCTTGCAACATTCACAAAATGGGCAGGTGCAGATCCCGAAACAGGAGCTGGAGTACGAAGTGGTACTTATCCTGTGTTGACATCATATACTTTTGGTGCGAATTTAAGTTTCTAAATTTATAAAAATGATAAGTATGAAAAAGAATCTTTATATATTATTTTTAACTCTGACGTCACTTTTGATATTATGGGGGTGCAATGATGGAGATTTTCTGACCGAGAAACCGGAATATTTCTATACCACCGACAACGCATTTTCAACGTCAGAACAAGTTGATCAAGTACTAATTTCTTGTTATTCACATATAAGAACCATGTATTGTATGGTTGAAGAAAATAATACATCATTTGTATTTCGTGGAGGAAATGGTACCGATATGTATGACGTGGCAACGATACGACGGGGTAACCGTTTCAATGATTACGGTATTCTTACCCCCGATAATGCTGTATTTTACAATAATTTCTCACATTGGTATCAGCTGATATCAAAAGCTAATTTGGCAATATATGCAGCGGAATTACCCCAAATATCCTGGGCTTCAGAGGCAGATAAAAAATACGCAATAGCTCAGGCTAAATTCTTCAGGGCTTGGGCTTATCGGAATTTAGGTGAATTATACGGAGGTGTACCAATTGTTAAAGAAATTACAACTACGCCGAGATATGATTTTGGTCGATCTACGCGCGTGGAAACATACCAATTTGCCATTGATGAATTGGAATCTGTCCTGAATGACTTACCTGAAGTTATAACAGTACCTGGAAGAATAGTTAAGGGTGCAGCACAACACACGTTATGTCAATTATATGTTGATCTGGGCCTCGCTAAAGAGCAAGAAGGTGGCGACGGCAAGGCATCTTACAGCAAAGCTATAACTTATGGCAGCTCGCTAATTGATGGATCAATATTCAAATTAATGACAAATCGTTTTGGGTCACGCAAATCAGAAAATCCTGTTTTTTATTTTGCAAATTCAACTTCAGAACAAACGCCGGACCATTTATATTCAGTTGCAGGTGTTAATACAGTAGGAAATGTTTATTGGGATTTATTTCAAGAAGGAAATCAGAATTACCAAAATGGTAACGCAGAAGCTATTTGGGTAGTGCAGATAGATTACAATGCCTATAAAACAGAAGATAAAGCGTCTGCGTTGTCATATTCCAGACAATTCGGTCCAGTATTTCGTGATCCAATGTCTAAGCATTTGAATGGAACTCTTGAAGACGTTGGTGGAAGAGGAATTGTTCAAGTAATGCCAACGATGTACACCCGAGATATTATTTATCAAGAAAAATGGGCTAATGACATGAGAAATTCCGAAGCGGTATTTAGACGTAAATTTGTTGGAAACGTACCTTCATCTGAATATTACGGAAAAGTAGTCCCTTGGAGTGTAATTTATCGGGATGGAGAAAGTACAGATGCCATAAATGCTGCCAAAACTGAGTGCTATCCGGTATCTTGTAAAATAGCAACTGACAAATACACTGGGTTACAAGACGGGCAAAACCGAAGTAATCTTTTCAGAGACGAATATCTTATACGTCTTCCCGAAACGATTCTTTTACGGGCCGAAGCGAAAATGCGATCCGGCGACAATGCTGGCGCCGCCGCAGATATAAACTTGTTACGTACACGCGCCGAGTGCACTTATTTAGTCAATGCCTCAGATATTAATGTCGATTTAATTCTTGATGAACGTGCAAGAGAGTTGGTATATGAAGAGCCCAGATGGAACACATTGCTTCGCATGGGTGGAACAATCGCGGTGGATCGTATCAAGAAATATGCCTATTGGGATGATCCAAGAACGACATTGACAAAGAATTTTAATCTTTGGCCGATCCCTCAGACAATCATAGATACGAACAAAGATGTAATTATTGAACAAAATCCCGGATGGGAATAGAGCTAAAATAAAATCGAATTAAAATTTTAATTAAACCGTACTAACTGTCTATTCACTTTTTCAAGATGATAAGGAAAGATACAAAAACGTTTTCTCAGTTATCATCTCGAATGAAGTGTTTTTTCTATTTATGCTGAAAAATACATTAAAATAAAAAAAAATGAACGGAAGTAAAAATAAATTACTTTTATTGGCCATCCCCCTTATACTGATGTTGGTGGGGAACAGTATGAATTTTGATAATTCAAAAAGTACTCAACCTCAGACGAAAATAAATTACGAGTTTCTGTCTGAGAACTTCAAAAATCCGGGTTCATCCAGTGGCGTTAATTGTTGGTGGTGGTGGTTAAACGGTAATGTAACGCGTGAATCCATAACAAAAGATTTGGAAGCCATGAAATCCAAAAATTTTCAGGGAGCGATGATTTTTGATGCAGGCGGGTATAATCAAAGAGGCAATAAAGATGTGCCTGCGGGTCCGCTTTATGGCTCCGATGAATGGAATAAACTCTTTGTTTTCGCTTTGGATGAGGCTCGGAGGTTGGGGTTGGAAATGGGTTTTAACATCCAAAGCGGGTGGAACTTAGGCGGCCCCCGTGTAACGCCCGAATACGCTGCGAAGCAACTGACTTATTCAGAAACTAAATTTACGGGTGGCAAAGAAATAACACAAGCATTGCCAATCCCAAATCATTACAAATTGTACAAAGATATTGCCGTATTGGCGTTTCCGGTAAACAATCGCCAAAAAATAAAAGAGAAAATCAATTTCTTAGATTATAAGCTTGGCTTTCATGAACTTGGAGGTTCCGCGCCGGATTGTCGTTTTTTATTGGATAACCAGAGACAGGAACGATTGACGGATAAAAAGGAAGATACTTCAACGTCTATCGTCAGAAAAGAAGACGTGATGGACATTACGTCATTGATGAATGATAACGGGGAATTAAATTGGAAAGTACCGAAAGGAGAATGGACGGTAATGCGAATCGGATACACATGTACAAAGGCTGATGTTTCAACTTCGAGTGAAGGTTGGCAAGGAATGGTAATTGACTATATGAGTAAAAAAGCTTTCGATTTTTACTGGAAAGATGTGGTGGATCCTATACTGAAGGCGGCCGGGGATCATGTTGGTACTACACTGAAATACATGGAAACCGATAGTTGGGAATGCGGAGGAATGAATTGGACAGATAATTTCGGAGAAGAATTCAAAAATTATCGTAAATACGACTCGAAAAAATATTTACCGATCATTGCCGGATACGTAATAGATGACATTGATGTTTCAAACGCTTTTTTAGCCGATTTCAGGAAAACGCTTGCAGACTTGGTTGCAAATAATCACTATGCTTATTTCGCAGAATACGCTCATAAATATAATTTAGGAATCCAACCTGAATCTGCGGGGCCGCACGCAGGGCCTTTGGATGGAATAAAAAATTACGGATTCAGCGATATTGTAATGAGTGAGTTTTGGGCTCCATCACCTCATCGCCCCACGCCGGAAAACCGTTTTTTTGTGAAGCAAGCTTCCTCAGCTGCACATATTTACGGCAAAAAAATCGTAGGAGCAGAATCGTTTACAACCATAGGCCTGCACTGGAATGACGAGTTATGGCACGATCAAAAGCCGTCTTTCGATCACGAGGTTTGTTCAGGCCTGAATCGCGTCTATTTCCACACGTTTACCGCATCTCCCATTGAAATGGGGCTTCCGGGACAGGAATATTTTGCCGGTACGCACATCAATCCACAGATTACCTGGTGGAATGAGTCAAAAGCATTCATTGATTATCTGCATCGCACACAGTTTGTTGTGCAAAATGGTAAATTTGTAGCTGATGTCCTTTATTATTACGGAGACCATATTCCAAATGTGTTTCCGTATAAGGAATCGGATCCGGCCGGTGCATTGCCCTGTTTCGATTATGATGTCACCGACGAAACAATACTGTTGCGGTTAAAAGTAAAAGATAGAAAGTTGGTTGTGCCGGGAGGAATAGAATACAGCGTACTTGTTTTACCTGATCACAGGGTATTGTCGTTGGAGGCTTTAAAAAAGGTTGAGTCTCTGTTGTCGGAAGGAGCGAAAGTTATCGGATTTAAACCGGAACGGCTGATTAGCCTGGTTGGTGGAGAAAAAGCTCAGAACGAATTTCATCAATTAGCAGATGTTATTTGGGGAGAAAAACCGCAAACGATAGGAAGAAAGCAATATAAGAAAGGAACTGTTGCGTGGGGAATTTCCGCACGTGATTTCTTGATATCGGAAAATATCTCTCCCGATATTCGTGTTTCAAATACCGATACAAAAAATATTGACTACATCCATTATACAATTGCTGATAAGGATTTCTATTTTCTGTGTAATCAAACAGCAGTAGAACAAAAAATAGAAGCAACCTTCAGAGTTAAAGGATTACAGCCGGAATTGTGGGATGCCTTAACCGGTGAAATTCGTGAAGCAAAAGCCTTCACCCAAAAGAACGGACTTACTTCGGTCCCGATAACGTTCCAACCGTATGGCTCTGTAATGATTGTTTTTAATAAAAAAATAGGTACCGATGTGCAAGGCGAAGGTGAAGGTAACTATCCCGTTTATGAAATAACCAAAATCTTAAATGGGGCCTGGAACGTTTACTTCGACCCGAAGTTAGGCGGTGCAGGAAACGTTACCTTCCCCAAGTTGGCGGACTGGACATCATTTGCTGATAAACTCATTAAGTTTTATTCGGGACCTGCTATTTACAGCCAGGAGTTTGACTTTACTCCTCACAAAAACAAATCTTACATTTTACAATTGGAGAACGTTAAAGATGTTGGCATCGCGGTTGTTAAGATAAATGGCAAAGAAAAAGGAATCGTTTGGACCAAACCATTTAGAGTAGATGTTACCGATGACTTAAAGAACGGAAAAAATTCACTTACAATAACCGTTATCAACTCATGGTTCAACAGAGTAGCAGGTGACGAGATGTACCCGGGTAAAGATCAAATAACCAAAACAAATATCGTTTTGGGAAATGATTTTACGGGTAAGCCACTCGAAAAAATACCGTTAGAGCCATCCGGCTTGCTGGGGCCGGTAACTATCGAAGAATCTAACTTGTAACTCCGGTTTTTGAAATTCTCTTAATCCGTTCTCCCGGAGATTAAAATGGGTCTTATTATTCCGAAAATTGTTGATTTTCCGCATATCGTGCAATAATGCAAGCCAATATTGTTCAAAAAGCAATTAACCGATTAATTTCTTTTCTATATCTTTGCAGAAGATGTTGGAGATTAATGAACGTAACTCCAATTTTTTAATTGAAGATAGAACGTATTCTTTATGCAAAATCACGAAAAAAAACTGTTGGTCACAGTTCCTCTGCTTCCTCCGTTAGAAGAATTTGTCCTTTATCTCGAAGATATATGGAAACGGAAATGGATTACCAACAACGGACACTATCATCAGTTGCTGGAAAGTGCGCTATGCGAATTTCTTGAAGTTCCATATATAAGCCTTTTTACGAACGGAACACTCCCAATTATGGTTGCTTTACAAGCATTACGAATAACGGGAGAAGTAATTACTACTCCATACAGTTTTGTGGCAACAACACACTCTCTTTGGTGGAATGGAATTAAGCCGGTTTTTGTTGATGTTGATTTGAGAACAGGTAATATTGATCCCAATAAAATAGAAGCTGCTATTACACCAAAAACCACAGCTATAATGCCTGTTCACGTGTATGGAAGTCCATGCGACACGGAGCATATTCAACGTATTGCCGATACCTATGGCTTAAAGGTAATATACGACGCGGCGCATGCTTTCGGAGTGAAGGAAAACGGCCATTCCATCCTCACCTCCGGTGATATGAGCACGTTAAGTTTTCACGCTACAAAAGTGTACAATACAATTGAGGGAGGAGCGCTGGTATGTCACGATGAAAAAACCAAACATCGTATTGACTACCTGAAAAATTTTGGGTTTGCCGATGAAACCACTGTAATAGCTCCCGGCATAAACGGAAAAATGGATGAAATAAGGTCAGCATACGGCCTTCTGGAACTGAAATATATAGACAGCTCTATCGCTAAAAGGAAGCAGATTGCCGATATGTATAGAGATAAACTTAAAAATATTCCCGGGCTCACGTTCTTCGATAGCGATCCCAATGTAACGTATAATTATTCCTATTTTCCGATTTTTATAGACGAGCAGCTGTTTGGGAGAAGCCGCGACAGTTTATATTTTTATTTACAAAAAAACAATATTTACGGCAGACGATATTTTTATCCACTGATCAGCGATTCTCCAACTTATAAAGGTCTGCCTTCCGCCACTAAAGAGAATCTGCCTAATGCCCGTAAATTGTCGGAGAGCGTTATATGTTTACCCATGAGCTCAGAGTTGGAAACGGCAGACGTTGAACATATTTGTTATACGATAAAAAACCATTAAGCGTATGCTTGTAGTAGGTGCCAAGGGTTTCGCCAAAGAAATTTTAGAAATATTACTGCAAAACAACGAGTTAGTCAATCTTGTCTTTTATGACGATATAAACAAAAACTCGCTCGATTACCTATACGGTCAATTTCCGGTTTTAAAAACCGAAGTAGCTGTCAGAGATTATTTTAAAACTGTGGATGATCGTTTTACCATCGGGATAGGCAATCCGCAACTGAGAAAAAAAATGTATGATAAATTCAACGTTTTAGGAGGAAAATACACAAGTGTGATTAGCCTTAAAACCGATATCGGCAGTTACGGCGTATCCATAGGAGAGGGGTGCAACATTTTGTCGGGCGTCAAAATTTCAAACGACGTTGTTATCGAAAAAGGCACGATGGTTTATTACAACACGGTAATTACACACGATGTGAAAATCGGAGAGTTCGTTGAAATTTCCCCAAATGTGAGCTTATTGGGACGAGTTGTTATCGGCAGTTTCACACAGGTCGGATGTGGGGCAATTGTACTGCCCGACGTGAAAATCGGCAATAACGTAATTGTTGCCGCAGGGGCTGTAGTTACAAAAGATATCCCCGATAACGTGATGGTTGCGGGTGTTCCGGCGATCATCAAAAAAAACCTTTCAGCTACATGAATTATCATTTAATGATCGACGAAAAATTCACAAATGACTTTATCGCCGATGCCGAAAAATATGCTCCCCACAAGAATGTTTACATCGTTTCCTGCTATACGAAAGAACCCAGGTTTGTGAATTCTGCGCTTGTAACGTTGGTAAAATCGGCTAAAAAATATTGGTTTTCAACCATTGCAAACAAGTTAAAAAAAAGTGATAAGGTTTTTATCCATTGGTTAGACCGCCGTGTATATGACATCGTTCTTTCACTCCCCGAAGAAGTTGAGGTGGGCATATTTAGCTGGATGGGCGATTTAATTGCCACGCCTACATATCTGTTTGATAAGGATATCCTAAAATCAACAAGTTTCGATTTCTTCAATAAACACAAAAAAAACAGATTCGATAAAGACCCACAACATGGGCGGTTCTATAATTCCCTTCTTTTTGGCAGGCATATTTGGCGTGTAGCATTCTCTCCGGTAGAGTGGAGAAAAAAGAAGCAGGTAATGCAGCGAATCAATCTTTTTTTTCATTGGAACGAATTTGATTATCAATGGGTACAGGATCACTACCCCGGATTTCGGGCAAAATTCGTTTATTTTGTTTACGAAATCGGCCTAAACGAAAATAATAGTTATTTGCTTAATTCTGATAGTTGGCGCACGACTGATCAAATCACGATTTGGCTTGGAAATTCGGCCACGATTTCGAATAACCATTTTGAAGCTTTGGATGATATTTCGCACCTGAAAGACGACCCTGTGGAAATAATATGTCCGTTGAGTTACGGTGAAAGAACAGGCTCCAAATACACGAAACAAGTGATTGAGAAAGGTGAGCGTATTTTTGGGAAAAAATTTAAACCGTTGCTGGAGTTTATTGACCGTGAAGAATATTACGCCATGTTCAACAAAGTGGGAATTGTTGTGATGAACCATATTCGCAGCCAGGCAGCCGGAAATGTTTTTATGTTTTTAAAATTGGGGAAAATAATTTTCATGGATGAGAAAAGTACGCTGTATCAATTTATTCACTCAAAAAATGCTCAAAATATATACACAATGCGCCAACTAAAAAATTTCTCTTTTAACGAACTGAAAAAAATGCTTGACGAAAAACAAATGCACAAAGATATCGGAAGCATTTTGGATATGGACGCTAAAGTGGCAAATTTAAAGAAGTATTTGAACTGACTGTTTTACGTTTATTTCCGTCTGGTCACCCACCAGTTTTTTATCTCCTTCGCCATTTCCAGTTTCAGCATTCTGCAAATAAGCAGATAACTTAATCCGGTAACCACACTTCCGGTGAGAATAAAAAACAGATCGTTGGCGATTTTTATTGTTGCCGCATAACCAACTGCCATGCTGACCAGAGCGGCGAAAAAATAAGGAGCTACATCTTTCAGGAAATCAAGTAAAGAATAATAAATCAATTTTTTTGAAAGAATGAGCGATAAAACCAGCGTGAGCACGGTGTACACAACCCAACTCACGGCCAATCCGGTGATACCTTTCGGAAAGAAAACAAAAATAAGGGCAATAAGGATGACGCTTTTTACGATCTCGATTCCCAAAAAGAATTTCGATTTTTCTTTAGCCACAAACGATTCATTGAGAATAAATGCGAATGGCGCAAGCATCCCGGCCAGCGTGAGTATTTGAAAATAAGGCACCGACGCTAACCATTTTTCCCGGAAAAACAGGTAAAAAACCGGTTCGGCGATGAGAATGAGAATAGCTGCAATCGGAAAAGATAAAAAGGCGATGCTTTTCATCATTTTGCGCACAACGCGTTTCATCCGTTCCTTCTGGTCATTGATTTCGGAAAGGATCAACATGGATACCGAACGGTAAGTGTTGGACAACACGTTGAACGGAATGTCTTCGTATTTTTTTGCACGATCGTAAAATGCGACCTGGCTCATCGGATAGAAAACAGCAATGATACTGGGATAAATATTGTTGGTAATGGCCGAGATTAACGAAGCGAGCAACAACTTGTTGCTAAACGCAAAAAAATCTTTCAGCACTCCCAGGCTAAAAGCGAGCATGGGTTTCCACGTAGAATAAAACCACAGCAATATCGTTCTAAGAATGGCCAACAGAAGTATCTGCGCTACCAATGCCCATACTCCGAAGCCTTTCAGAGCCATAATAATGGCCACGATATTGGCAATGGTTAATGCGGTCAGATTCACTTTCGTCATACCCTTAAAATCGGCTTTTTTTATCAGAATGGTTCTGTGGATAAGTCCCAACGCATTGATGATGAGGCCTAAGAATAGCACCCGCGCAACCGGTACAAGCACTTCGCGCGGCGTGTTAAAAAGGTCGGAAATGTAAGGGATCAATAAGAAAATCAGCAGATAAAGGATAACGCTAACGCCGAAATTAAAGTAAAACATCGAGTTGTATTCCAGGGGAGTAACTTTTTTCCGGTTAAGCAGTGCGCGGCCGAAACCGCTGTCCACAAACAATGGCAAAACCGCCGTAAATACACCAAGGGAGCCGATTAACCCGTAATCGGTAGTAGAAACGATGTTCATTAAAATGAATATGCTGACAAAATTGAGGGCTTGTTCCCCAAACTTATCCAAAAAGCTCCAAAAAAGCGATACGGTTGTTTTCTTCTTTAGTTCCGAATTTCCCATTTACCGTGCGGGTTTATTTTGCAAAAGTACGTATTTTTAGATAAAAGAACCAAGAACAAAGACAAAAGACTTCTTTGTTCGCCTGTTTGCCCGACAATTCTGTAATTTTTTCTACCTTTGGTTTTTAATTGTTTCGTCAAAAAGTCTTTTGTCTTTGTTCTTGGTTCTTTATTCTCTTAAGAAACAAATTAGTAAAAATAAATTATGTGATTGAGAATAAGCTAATAAGGTCGTATTCTATATGTATTCAAAGCTACTAAGGTTAAAAACAAAAAATAAGGTTTATAAAATCGGCAAAAACCTTCCGCCAAAAGTCGGACACAGTATTTTCAACCAAAAACCTTAGTAGAATATGACACGGGACCTACACAAACCTCATTACCTTATTTTATGTTTCATCTAATTTTTTGAACGTAAAACCGTTTTGGAATGCTTTGTTCTTTGTTCTTTGTTCTTTATTCTAACTTCTTTCTCAAAAAATGACATTTTCCGAAGAGATAAAACAACATGCGTTCTCGCTGGGTTTTGATGCCTGCGGCATTTGTCATGCAGTTCCCGCCGGCTCCCACAATGGGGAGAGTAGCGGCGAAGAAGAGCGTTACATGCAATGGCTTTCGGCGAATTGCCATGCCGGAATGGATTATCTGGAGCGGAATATGGATAAGCGTTTAGACCCGCGTTTGCTGGCCGACGGCGCAAAATCCATCATTTCCGTAGCGCTCAACTACTATCCGCACCAAAAACTTCCCGATAACGTGCCGCAATTCGCTTATTATTCCTACGGACAGGATTATCACGATATTGTACACGGAAAACTTCATCAACTTTTAGCGTTTATAAAACTGCGTTTTCCCGAAGTCTCGGGGCGTGCGTTTTCCGATTCTGCACCCGTGTTGGAACGCTTTTGGGCTGCGAAGGCCGGTTTGGGATTTATCGGAAAAAACACCTTGCTCATCATTCCCGGAAAAGGCTCTTATTTTTTTCTCGGTGAGCTGATCGTTGATCTGGAGTTGGATTACGATTCCCCCATTGCTCAAAATTGCGGTAAATGCCGCCGCTGTATGGATGCCTGCCCCACAGGAGCTATCGAAAAACCACATTGGCTGAACGCCAATAAATGCATTTCGTACCAAACGATCGAGAACAAGGGCGAAATTTCGCCCGAAGTGCTGCCCTTGTTAAACAACAATGTGTATGGCTGCGATATTTGCCAGAAAGTGTGCCCTTGGAACCGGTTTGCAAAACCGCATACTACGCCCGAATTTTTTCCTTCGGAAAAGTTTCTTTCGCTCGATGGGGATGCCCTGAAAAAGATGAATGAAGCGGAATTTCGGGAAATTTTCAGAAAATCGGCGGTGAAACGCGCGAAATTCAGCGGACTGAAACGAAATATAACCGCGATTTCCAAAACTCGCGATAAATAGTTATTTTTGCAAACGCAAACAATGGAAGAAACCTTTAACGTACATAATAACCGAAATTTTCAGGAAAATGAGCGCGATTTTGAGAACGCGCTACGTCCGCTATCCTTCGGCAGTTTTGCCGGACAGGATAAGATCGTGGAAAACCTGAAAATTTTCGTGAGCGCTGCGCGTATGCGCGGTGACTCGCTCGATCACGTGTTGCTGCACGGTCCCCCGGGATTGGGAAAAACCACGCTGTCGAATATCATCGCCAACGAGTTGGGCGTTGGGTTCAAAGTATCGTCGGGCCCGGTGCTCGATAAACCCGGCGATTTGGCGGGGATACTCACATCGCTCGAACCGAACGATGTGTTGTTCATTGACGAAATTCACCGCTTGTCTCCCGTTGTGGAAGAGTATCTTTACAGCGCGATGGAAGACTATCGCATTGATATTCTTATTGATAAAGGGCCAAGCGCACGTTCCATTCAAATTGACTTGAATCCGTTTACGCTTGTCGGCGCTACCACCCGAAGCGGACTGCTCACCAGCCCGTTGCGCGCACGTTTCGGCATCAATATGCACCTGGAGTATTACGATCATGTTACCCTTACGGGTATCGTGTTGCGTTCGGCGGACATTTTGAATATCGAGTGTGCAAGAAATGCAGCCGAAGAGATCGCTTCGCGCAGCCGCGGAACGCCGCGTATCGCTAACGCGTTGTTGCGTCGCGTGCGCGATTTTGCGCAGGTGAAAGGTACGGGAAAAATTGATAAGGACATTGCGTCGTACGCGCTCGAAGCGTTGAATATAGATAAATTCGGGTTAGACGAAATAGATAACAAA
Source organism: Petrimonas sp. (assembly GCA_028698105.1). Taxonomy (GTDB): domain Bacteria; phylum Bacteroidota; class Bacteroidia; order Bacteroidales; family Dysgonomonadaceae; genus JAQVEB01. The sequence continues at coordinate 22,394 of JAQVEB010000010.1, forward strand.
ATCCTGCTCACGATCATTGATAAATTTAAGGGCGGCCCCGTGGGCATCACTACCATCGCCACGGCCGTAGGCGATGATGCCGGAACCATCGAAGAAGTTTACGAACCTTATCTGATAAAAGAGGGATTCATTAAACGCACGCCGCGCGGTCGCGAAGCTACAGAACTCGCTTACCGTCATTTGGGAAGAAAAAGGGCGGAGGAACAAGGCCTTTTGTTTTAAACGAAAAACGCTGCCAACGGGGCAGCGTTTTATATAATATACCTTAAAATCTCAGAACTTACTAAACACGAGTTCCAGTTTCATATCCTCGGGCTTTTTGCTGATCGTAACCGCCGAAGGCATCATCATGTTGGATATGGTGCTGATGGTGGTGGTTTGTCGGCCATAATAATCCGATGATGTACTTGTTGTTGCCGAAATGGGTATGAGCAGGTAATTTAAATCAGTGAGCGTGCCGTTGTTTTTCTCTTTGTAATGATTGATCATAGACGACAGGTTGGGAAAGTTGTATTGATACGTGGTTGTATCCAATGCAGCGATAAAATTCGTTATGTTGTTGGCCAGCCTTCTGCTTTCAAAAAATCCGCTCAACGAGTCTTCATTAATCAACAAAACCCGTGCCGGTGGCGATAGTTTAAATTTTTCGTCCGAATTATCGGGCATTGCCTGAACCGTAAATTTGGCGAGGTTCAATGCTTGCGATTTCAATTTGTCCGATATTTGTGAAAACGGGAATACCACGCGCGTGTTCACTCCGGCAGGACTTTTTATAAACGTGTAGTCGGGATTGGGTGCAAGCAGTTGCGTGTTGTTATTTTGGATGCGGTTTATTTGCTTCACTTCGGGCGTCATGCTCAATCCGATGTAATCGGTATAAACGGAATCTTTTGTATTTTCCTTATTTCTGCCGGTGTAACTATAATGAACCAGCATTCTGGTATATTCCACGTCGAAGATGGTACCTGATCCAAAGGTGGTTGTCACATACAATCCTTTAAAGAACTGCTTGAAGGTTTCGGTATCTTTCAGTTTGTCCGGATTATTGAGGAAGCGCTGGCCCAAGGTATCGGGTAATTTGATGCTCATGATGTACCGGATAGTACTTCCGTAATAGTTGTGCTCGGAGCTGTTCACGCTGTACACACCTTCCCCGATCGGAGTAGTGGAATAATGTCCCGAAATGTTCACATCGGTGTAGTATTTCAGTGTGTCAATTGCCTCGGTGATTTCGTATGCCGATATCCGCATGGGTGCGAGCGAATCGCCCAC
>JAQVEB010000011.1 GCA_028698105.1 Petrimonas sp.
CTTAAAGTAAACGAAATTTTCTATTCGCTGCAAGGCGAGGGCGGCCGAACGGGCGAAGCTTCCGTTTTCATCCGTTTATCGGGGTGCAACCTGGCTTGTAGCTTTTGCGATACCGATTTTGCCTACGGCAAACCGATGAGCGAGCAGGAAATCCTCGATGAAATCGGGCATTTTGGTTGCAACTGGATTATTTGGACAGGCGGCGAACCCACCTTGCAACTCACGGATGAAACGGTTTCTTTCTTCAAAGAAAACGGATTCCTGCAAGCCATTGAAACCAACGGCACGCGTCGCGTTCCCGCCGGAATAGATTACATTACGTGCAGCCCAAAACAGTATTTCGAAAAGATCCGCGCGCTCATTCCGCAGGTGGACGAACTCCGCTTTCCGGTACAAAAAGGCGACCCTCTGCCCGATATTTCCCTGTTGCCGAAGGCAAAAAAATATTTCCTCAGCCCCATTTTCGACGAAATGAACATCATCCCTGAAAACGTGGCATATTGCGTGGAATTAATCAAAGCCAACCCGCAATGGGTATTGAGTTTACAAACGCATAAACTGATCGGAATCCGTTAATGACAAAGTTTGAAGTTACCATACTGGGCTGTGGTTCGGCCATGCCGACAACGCTGCATAACCCGCCATCGCAACTCGTGGATGTAAACGAGAAGCTCTTCATGATAGATTGCGGCGAGGGAACACAGTTGCAAATGCGCAAATACAAAGCGCGCATGAGCAAGCTGCACAGTATTTTTATTTCGCACTTGCATGGCGACCATATTTTCGGCCTCCCAGGCCTCATCTCCACGTTAAGCCTTTTAGGCCGAACGGGCGACTTGAACATTTATGCGCACAAAGAAATTGAATTGTTGCTCAAACCGTTGATCCGTTACCTCGGACACAACCTGTCGTTTAAAATCAACCTCATACCCATTCAACCCGACGGACTGCAACTGATTTACGAAAACAAATCGCTTCGCGTTCATTCGTTTCTGTTGAAACACCGCATGGATACAAACGGATTTTTATTTGAAGAAAAAGAGTCGCCTCGTCATATCATCCGCGAGATGATTGATTTCTATCAAATTCCCGTAAAACAAATTCAACGAATAAAAGCCGGAGACGATTTTGTGACTGCCGAAGGCAATGTGATAAAAAACAACATACTCACCTACCCGTCCGCCCCGCCCCGAAGATACGCCTACTGCTCCGATACCGCTTTCAATCCCGCTATCGTTTCTTACATTTCGGGTGTTGATGTGCTGTATCACGAGGCCACTTTTGCCGATTCGGAAACGGCGAGAGCGAAAGAAACTTTCCATTCCACAGCCAGACAGGCAGCAGTAATAGCCAAAGAAGCCGGAGTGAAAAAACTGGTTATCGGCCATTTTTCGTCACGATACAACGAAATGCAACACTTGTTGCTCGAAGCACAGGAAGAGTTCCCGCAAACCGAGTTGGCTTACGAAGGCATGGTAATCGAGTTGTGAGCGCCGATAATCGCCTGCACCGGATCGTCCTGCTTTCTTTTTAATACAATTTTTAGTTTTTTTGCATAAAAGTTTATCTTTGTACTCTAATGTCATTCCGATGAAATTCTTTCGTATCATACTCCTCTGCCTGTTGCTTTCAGCCGGCTATGCGTTTTCGGTGCACGCGCAATCCGCCGACACCATAACTGCGGACATCACGAAGGAGAAAATAAAAATCAGTTATGCCGAAAACCGGCTCATCGTAAAAAATCTCCCTAAAGACACCGTAATTGATATCTACAGCATCTTCGGCACGAAAGTCGCGATCATAAAAGCCAAAGCCGGCGATGGAGAATACCTGCTCAATCTTGCCAAAGGATATTATATCGTGAAAATTGAAGAAACGGTAAAAAAGGTTGCCATAAAATAAAAGTTCTTCCTCATTTTCGCATTTCACATCAAATGTATATCTTTGCAGACCGATTGTTTTGGATTAATCAACAATTAATTACATAATTACTAAGATTGATGGCGACATGAGACAATCTGTCATTGCCTGATCTTAGCGGATAATGATCAATTTTTTTTTTAAAGCATACTCACAATGAAAATAGCTATTGTTGGCACGAGCGGAGCCGTGGGACAAGAATTGCTCCGTGTATTGGACGAACGGAATTTCCCTGTGGATGAACTGTTTTTGTTTGGTTCATCACGAAGTGCAGGATCAACCTATACATTTCGCGGTAAGGAGATTACCGTGAAGGAACTCAAACATAACGACGATTTTAAAGATGTTGACATCGCTTTTGTATCGGCCGGAGGCGGCACATCGAAAGATTTTGCCGAAACCATAACCAAACACGGAACCATCATGATTGATAACTCCAGCGCGTTTCGCATGGATGAAGATGTGCCTTTGGTTGTGCCCGAAGTGAATCCCGAAGATGCGTTGAACCGTCCGCGCGGCATCATTGCCAATCCCAATTGCACCACCATTCAGATGGTGGTAGCGCTGAAAGCGATCGAAGATATCACACACATCCGCAAAGTACATGTGGCCACCTATCAGGCTGCATCGGGAGCCGGAGCAGCCGCTATGCAGGAACTGGAAGAACAGTACAAACAGCTGGTAAACGGCGAGGAACCTACCGTGTCGAAATTCGCTTACCAGCTGGCATATAATCTTATCCCTCAAGTAGATGTGTTTACCGATAACGGCTACACCAAGGAAGAGCTGAAAATGTACAACGAAACGCGCAAGATCATGCACTCCGATGTGGAAGTGAGCGCTACCTGCGTGCGCGTTCCCGTGATGCGGGCCCACTCGGAAGCTACGTGGATTGAGACGGAACGTCCGGTTTCCATCGAAGAAGCACGCGAAGCGTTCAGTAAGGCTGATGGCGTTGTGCTGGTAGATAATCCGGCGAACAAGGAATATCCCATGCCGTTGGATATCGCGGGAAAAGACCCCGTTTACGTCGGCCGCATCCGCAAAGACCTCACCAACGAGCGCGGACTTACCTTCTGGACGGTTTCCGATCAGATTCGCAAAGGCGCAGCCACTAACGCTGTGCAAATTGCGGAGTATTTGATAAAACAGTAAATTTTAAACAACAGACGTCAAATTTTGAGGTATCAGGCGCATTTTTCTGATATCATCTCATCTGGCGTCTGTTGTTTTTCACACATAATGAAAATCATTCTGTTCGATGGCGTGTGCAATTTCTGCAACGGCATCGTAAATTTCATTTTAAAACACGACAACGATAATCTTTTCCTGTTTTCGGCTCAGCAAAGCGAGGAAGGACAAAAAATCCTGAGCAGCGTCGAAAAACAAGGCCACAATCTGAATAGCCTGATCTTTATTGATGAAAATGAGGTCTTTGAAGGCGCGGATGCTGCTATCAGTATCTCAAAATATTTAAAGGGAGTTCCCGGAGCATTCTACATTCTTAGATTTCTTCCACGCAAGGTTAATCACGCAGCATACAATTTCATCGCCAAGCACCGGTATAAAATATTCGGGAAAAGAGATTCGTGCCGGATTCCGACGGAGGAAGAAAAAAATAAGTTTTTATAAAGATATTTTACCAGGGTTCACTTATTATTTTTCTCTTATAATAAATACAAGATTAAGAATAAAGAGGCTGATAAAATTATCGGTCTTTTTTGTAGTGAAAAAATTCAAATAATCGGCAATTTTTACTTGTATTGCCGAAATATAGTATTATATTTGTATAAAAAAGCAAACATAGGAACTAATAAATTATATATTGAAGAATTAAAACAGTATTTTGAAGACGTTGATAGCTTCAATACACGTGATATTGCCGGTTTTTACCGAAAATATGAGCTTGAATTAAAACCAACCACGCTCAATTGGAGAATTTATGAACTGGTAGTGAAAGGAGTACTGGAGAGAATAGGCAGAGGATCATTCAAAATTGGGAAAAACAAGTATTTTGTTCCTGGTTTGGATCATAAAATCAAGAGTATCCACAATAAAATTCGTTCAGAATTGCCTTTTGTTGAATTTTGTGTCTGGAATACTTCCCTGCTGAATGAATTCACATTGCATACATCGGACAAACACTTCACATTGGTAGAAGTGGAAAAAGACAGCGCTGAATCCGTATCTCTTTTGTTAAAAGAAAAAAATAATAATATTTTTTTTAATCCTAATTCAGAAATTTTGGAACAATATATTTTTAATATTTTCAATCCTACTATTGTCAAATTTTTAGTTTCAGAGTCGCCACTACAAAAAGTAAAAAAATACAGTACCGTTACACTTGAGAAAGTTTTAGTAGATTTATATTGTGATAAGGATTTATTTAGTTTTTATCAAGGCAGAGAAAAAAGTATAATTTTCAAGGAAGCTTATGAAAAATATACTGTTAACAATTCTAAGTTACTGAGATATGCGGCACGCAGAGGAAAAAAAGAAGAAATAGAAAATTACATAAATCAAATTATCGGCAAATATCTATAGCTATTGCCGATTTATAGAATGATAGACCAAGAACGATTAAATATTGATTGGATAAACCAAATATCAAAGGCTAAAGGAAATGCTGATAGAATACTGGTTGAAAAAGCCATAAGAGCTTTATTGTTGCTGGAAGGATTAGTTCTTCTTGAAATTCCTTTTGTTTTCAAAGGGGGCACATCTTTGATGTTGCATTTTAATTCCACTAAACGGCTATCCATAGATATTGATATTATTATCGCAACCAAGATTGAGAATTTAGAAGAAAAACTAGAAATTATTGCAAACAAACAGGGTTTCAACAGAATAGGGCCTCAAAATCGAACTACACAAACAAATATTGAAAAAGTACATTATAAATTCTTTTACACGCCTATTTACAAAACTGCAAAAGAGGAAGAGTATGTTTTGTTGGATATTCTATATGAGGAAGTCGCGTACGCCAAATTAATGAAACTTCCTATTGATTCTTCTTTTGTTCCAATGAAAGAAGATCCGGCTACAGTAAGATTGCCTTCTTTGGAAGATTTATTGGGGGATAAACTGACTGCTTTTGCTCCAAACACAACAGGAATCCCATATTACAAAGGAGAAGACAGCATGAGTATGGAAATCATGAAACAGTTGTATGATATAAGCAACTTATTTGATGTCTGTTCCGATTTGGATATTATAAAAAATACTTTCACTCGCTTTGCAAAGACGGAATTATCTTATAGAAATGACCGAGATAAAAGCGAAAAAGATGTATTGGAAGATATTTTTCAAACTTCGCTATGTGTCGTCAGTCGCGGAATGTTGGGAAGTGGGAACTTTGAAGAACTGCAATTGGGAATAAAAAGGGTTTCAGGTTTTATCTTTTCAGAAACCTTTCATATTGAAAAAGCTATTATTGCAGCATCAAAAGCAGCATATTTATCTTCTTTAATTGCATCTGATGTAATTTCTTTCGAAAAATTTAATAACCCGGTGCAGATTAAAGATTGGTCAATTGATCATCCTGAATTTAACAAACTCAACAAGCTAAAAAAGTCCAATCCGGAAGCATTTTTCTATTGGTATAAAATTTTTGAACTAAGAGCTAACCAAGGCAGTAATTAAAAGATAAACGCAAAATATCGCTGTGAGTTTGAATTTTTGTTTATAGCTGATTATAATAATTTGAAGAATGATGATAAAAATCGGAAGCATTCACAAAGCACCGTTAGTTAAATACTTATATTGTTTTTCACACCAGTGCCATCATAAAAAAGAACAAGATTAACCCTACGGTTACCAGTTTAAGCACCAGACCGGCGATATAGCCGATAAAAGCTCCTGTGGCATGTTTGGTCGCGTGCATAAATTTCGTTCCCGAAAGCAGTCCGCCGATCAACGCACCCACAAACGGGCCGAAAATAATACCGAACGGCCCGAGAAAGAATCCTATCAACAGACCGATGGTAGCGCCCCAAACCACCTTTTTGTTTCCGCCCATCTTCTTTGTTCCCCACACGGGAAGTACGTTATCGAGAATGGTAACACCCAGCGTGAGAATTCCCAAAATGACAATGGTAACCCACGAAACTTCATCTTCTACCGAAGGTGCGAATTTAAGCACCAACAATCCCGCCCAACTAAGCGGAACGCCGGGAATAACCGGGGCAACGGTTCCGATAGCGCCGACGATCAACAAAATAACGGCAATGATGATGTAAACGGGATCTTCCATGCGCTAGTCGTGTTGATGATCGGAATGATCGTGTTGCAACACCACCCGATGCGGCAACGCGCCGTGCCCAAGGATTTCAATGGGACAGGAATCATAAGCCATTTGCAACCATTCCGATGAAATATCGCCTCCGGCGTGATAATGCAAATCGCCGTTCACACAAGCGATATTCTTTACCATCGAAATAATTGTCCCCACATCGTGAGACACGAGAATAACGGCAATATTTTTGTTGATCTCGCCCAGCAATTTGTAGAAATTCGTTTCAAAAAGCTTATCTACATACGAGTTGGGTTCATCCAGAATGATCAATTTCGGATTGTCTATTATGGCACGTCCCAGCAACACGCGCTGCAACTGCCCACCCGAAAGCTCGCCGATGGCGCGGCTAAGCAATTCCTCCACGCCCATTTTTTCGGCAACCGAACGGGCCAATTCCTTATCGGAATGCGTATATCGTTTCACGATACGCCCTTTGGGCGTCAATCCCGAAAGGATCACATCCTGCACGGAAATCGGAAATTTCTTGTCAATTTGGTTTATCTGCGGCAAATAACCGATATTCAACGAGTTTACTTTGCGTCCGGCATCAAAAAAAGAAATGCTGCCTTCGGCAGGTTTTATCAAACCGAGGATCGCTTTCAGCAACGTGGTTTTCCCACCGCCGTTGGGGCCGATAATCCCCAGAAAATCGTTCTCGTAAACCGAGAGGTTCACGTTGCGGATCACATCGGGTTTGTTTTCGTAGCCCACGGAAAGGCTTTGTATGTCAATGATCTTATTCATCGGTTTTTCCTGCAAGAATTTTCGCGATACGAATCAACTCTTTGTCCCACTCGTAAGCCAAAGGATTTATTTTGTAAACTTTCGCACCGATCTCATTGGCTACCACTTCGGCATTTTTGGCGTCGAACCCCTGTTGAACGAAAATAACTTTAATATCCTCTCGTTTTGCCAAATCCACCAATTCTTTTATTTGCGCCGGCGACGGACTTTTTCCCTCGAACTCAATGCTATGCTGCTCCAACCCGTAATCGCGGGCAAAATAAGACAACGCGGGGTGATAAATAATGAAACTGCGTGAGGGAATATCGCTCAGTAATGCTGTGATCGAACTGTCGGTTTGGTTTATTATCTGCTTCAGCGCATCGAAATTGGTTTTGTACGTTTCCACGTTTTCCGCATCGGAAAAAACCAGCGCTTTGTACATATTCTCCGCAAAAATCGCGGCCGTTTTTGGGGAAGACCACACGTGCGCATCGGGAAGATCGGCGTGAGCGTCGTGGTCGTCCGCCTCATGATCGTGGTTGTGTGTGCCATAAATCAGCCCGATATCCCGCGAACAATCCACCACGGTTACATCGGGGTTATTCTCAGCCAGGCTTTTCGACCAGGCATTTTCGAAACCCAGCGCTCCCACTTTAAAATACATCTTGCTCCTGCCTAAATCCATCATCATGGCCGGCGTTGGCTCGTAGGTTTCCGGACTTGTCCCTGGCGGAACGATCACATTTATTTTATATGCCTCGCCAACAATCTTTTCCAGGAAAAAACGTTGCGGTTCAATGGTTACCGAAAGTACATTGTCGTTTTTCTGCTCCGTTTTACAACCGGCAAAGACAATCGTCGAAATAAGAAGTAGATATGTAATTTTTTTCATTTTCAATTTTGGACAAAAGTAAGAAATTTTGCGCATTCGCGAAATACTAAACAAAGTTTTGATACTTTTGTTGCCGATGAGGGAGGTAAAGATGGAAATAACGGAAGACGGTTCGCACACGCTTTTTGTTCCGGGCATGAACGAACATTACCACTCCACGCACGGCGCCGTGCAGGAGTCCATGCACGTGTATATTGATGCGGGATTGCGCCAATGTGCGAAAAATGAGATCAAAGTGCTGGAAATCGGTTTCGGAACGGGATTGAACGCGTTTTTGACGATGTTGGAAGCCGAAAAAACAAGTAAAAAGATTGATTATACCTCACTCGAATTGTATCCCGTTACTTCGCCGGTTACCGATAAGTTAAATTATGCCGAACTGATCGCTCCGCACAAAAAAGAGGTTTTTCACAGTTTACACACTTGTGCCTGGGAGCAATGGGAGCAGATCACGCTCTACTTTTCGTTGCTGAAGTTACATCTCGATTTTAGCAAGCCCTCCGGTTTTCATCCTGAACGTAAATTCGATGTGATCTTTTTCGACGCTTTTGCGCCGGAAAAACAACCGGAAATGTGGTCACAGGAAATTTTCGATACACTTTATTCGCTTTGCGAGGAAGAGGCCATAATTACCACATATTGTGCCAAAGGCAACGTGAGACGCATGATGCAGTCGGCGGGATTTTCCGTGGAGAGGCTGCCTGGGCCTCCGGGAAAACGCGAAATGCTGCGGGGAAGGAAATAAAAAAACCGCCCGAAGGCGGTTTCAGTATATTTTGCGAAACTTATCGTTTGGTAATAACGCGCAGGTTTATTTTGTAGGGAAGCGTTTCGGTGGTCGGTTCAAACAATTCCAGATAAACGGTCATTTTATCGGTGTCCCACGTACTCACTTCAGAGTTGCCAACGAATTTCCCGACGGAATCGGTTACCGGAACACCTTTTTCAGTTGTGTGTTTCGCGTTTACGATCTGATCAATATCGTTCAATAATCCCCGGTAATCATCCAACAGATCATCCATCATTTTCTCGGAATAATTAAATTCGTACAACGTATTTCCGAATTTAATGTCTTTATTCGTAGGCTCCTGTCCGATGGTTTTCTTTACGTGATTCAACACCTGTTCCTCTTTCGATCTTGCGCACGAGGCCAAAACAACTAACATCAGTAAAACATATCCCAATTTTTTCATTTTGTCAAAGTTTTTAGTTAAAAGTTGCGTATCACTTCGATAAGGATTCTTACCAAAAACTTGTCACGCAACTACAAAAGTACATATTTCCCTGCGGAAAGAAAGGGATTCGAACCCTTGGTACCCGTAAGAGTACAACGGTTTTCGAGACCGCCCCGATCGACCACTCCGGCATCTTTCCTTTTTCGGATGCAAAGTTACAATAAATTTGGTTAACTGCTCTTTGCAACCGAAAATTATTTCTCCAACGCCTTCAGCGCCTCTTCGGTAGCCTTTAGCAGCGGATCAATGGAGATGGGGCTGCCTACGGCATTTCTCATCCAGATTTGCGGGATGATGCGCCCTTGCGTGTACATGCGCTGAATCTCATCGGCAATATTTTTCCCTTTCACCTGCTGTTCGATTTGGAAATCAATCAGATGTCCCATCGGGTAATTAGGCAGATAGAGCGGATAGTCTATCATGTGCGAATAAATACCGAGCAACGTTTCATCATTCCCGCCCAGAACACCGGCGTAATATTTGTTCCAAACATCTTTAGCCGTGGAAATAACGGCTTCTTTCAGCTCTGCCGGAGTAGCTTCGGGATGGGCATACAGCCACTCCCACACCTGAACGTCAACAAGCGAAACGCCCATGATCTCGTAAGACGACCAAAAAACATCCAGTGCGGTGTAATACTCGTCATCGGGATTGGGATTTTTTAAGCCGAGAAGTTCCATATCGCGCTTCTGGAAAAGAAAAGCTACCGCTTCGGTGAAAGCCGTATTGGGAACACCGTTGAGTATCCAATAATCCACATCGTTCATGGTGATGGTTTGCTCCGTGTTGTGCCCGAATTCGTGCACGGCAATGTTGTAGCCTTTGTAATCCATGCCGTTTGCGCCAATGCGGGTGCGCAGGTGCGCTTTATCGTTTCGCATGCCCGAGCCCCAAGCGTGTCCTGCTCCACGCGACGGATCAACGGTTACCAGCGAAGCAATCCATTTTGCTTTATCGGGCTTCCACCCGAGTTTTACGAGAATGTTGGGTAGATCGGCCTCAACGGCAGCCGCATTCGGATATTTTTTCGATGTAATCGCCGTTAACTGTTCTTCGGGCACTGTGCCACGGGCCTGAAAGCCGTTGTACCAAATATCGAAAGGTTCAAGTTTGCGCCCTAAACGGGCTTCGATGAATGCTGCAACCTGTTTCACCTGGGGCGACGATACAAACCGTGTGAACAAATCCACCACATCTTTTTGTTGGATTTCCATCGTCCCGTCAAAAGCGCGCAGCAATTGTGTGGGATAATGGGGCGAATACGCATCGAGTTGTTTCATCGCTTTGTAATTCGACAGGAATATTTCGTACCGTTTATCGGGTTCGGGCGATGCGGCAACCTCGTTGCCGTTTTCGAAAACCTTGTTCGTCTCGGGGTTCCACGTATATTTTCCGCTATTGATCACCTCCTGCGGAATGCTCTGATCAATAATGCGTTTCATCACATCATAGATCATACGCTGCTTTTCCAGTCCGTTTACCATATCGGCATAATTCGATTTCAACTCGTCGCGCAGGCCCCAGTGCGTGATCAGTTTCATATCTTCGGGGAAAAGTTGTTTTCCGTTGTTGTTGAGCAATTTGCCCATAAAAATATTGTAGTCCGAGATGTAAGCATCGGCAGCTGTAAGCGTTTGCGAAATATGTTGTTGTACATCGGCCGGAACGCGCGATATGAACATGTCGCCCATACGTGCGTAAGCCCATTCTTTGCGGCTCCATTTTTCGCCCAGCGCGGTTTTTTCTTCCAACGTATAAAACGGGAAATTCAGCGCGGTTAGGAACGCAATTTTGTTGGCAAACATATCATCGTTTAAATGCGCCGAAACATCATAGCCGCCGAACATCATGTCCACCGGCTCCACTTCGGAGCCGTCGAGTTGCAGCGGTTCTTTCAATTTCAGATCAATGTTATTGAAATATCCCCTGAAAATCTCGAAATTTCGCTCCAGTTTTGTAAATAAAGTCGTTAATTTTGCGGTATCGGCAACGAAATTCGTTTTGCAGAAAGTCGAGAATTCTTCCGCTGTTCCATCCGTTTCGCGCCACAAATCGGCCGCTTGTCTGACGCCGCGCTCCACACGAAACACCGAGGCTTCACCGAGCGAGTCTTTCAGTTGTTTCGTCACTTCACTAACCTGATTGTCAGAAATAAATCTTTCATTCGCGACGGAAGAATTTTTTGTTGATGTATTCATTTTACAAGACGCGAGTGCTATAAAAAACATCAAAATAAAAACTAATTTTCTCTCTTGCATGGTTTTCATTTTTTAGTTGATTTAAATTTAAACAACAAAATAAGTAAAAAAACACGTAAAAATGAAATGATCAAACACTTCATTCATCAAATAGCTGGGTAATTATTGCTCAACATCTTTTTTTAATACCACTCAATTTGAAAAACAGAACCATTTTTCGTATATTTGTGAACAGCGCTAATTAAAACTACACATTTTAAATATTCAAAACATTATCACTTATGAAAAAAAGAAATTTGTTACTGATTATGGTTTTTATGTCTTTTGCACTAAAAGGCGTTTCTCAGATCAGAGACATCACATTTACAGTTTCGCCTTAATTGAGCATACCTGGTGGGATAAAAACTTAACGTTGGACAACTCTACTTTCTGGGGAGGAAGAGTAGAATTTGGATTCGGGCCTTTATTTGAAATAAGGGGTTTTTATCAAAAATCGCTCGATGTGGAAGCATCTTTACGCGATATCAACTGGCAGGTAACCGATAATTGGGCCGACAAAATGACCAATTCGTATGTTGATATTTCCCGATACGGCGGTGAATTAAAGCTTAATCTGGTTAAAAATACGTTTTTTGCACCTTACCTAACCGCGGGAGCAGGCGTACAAACCATGAAGTATCAACTGGCATCGGCTACCGACCCAACCGTGATGACCGATATGAAGGAAGAACAATTGCTCGGTGCCGTGGGTTTGGGAACCAAATTCAACATCACCGACAGAATCGTGCTTTCGCTCGAGGCGAAAAACACGTTTTTCAACGTAAATGAGCAAAGCTATTATCTGCAACCCGATTTTGTGCTTGCCGATAACAATAAACGGCTGTACAACTGGTCGGCGCTGGCTTCACTCGATTTTTACCTGGGTGGCATCAACAACGAAAACGCTACCGCGGTGGAAAGAGCGTATGCCAACATGTTCACCGACGGATTCAGAGGAATGAAATTCGTTATTGAACCGGGTGGAGCGTACGTTAATTTTAATGACGACTCCAAATTTGTGGATCAGTATTTTCTCGGAGGTTCTGCCGGATTCGATTTCTCCTCGCTGGTAGGGATTCGCGGGTTTTACTATCAGGCTACAAAAGAACCGGACAAAATCTCGATTGATTTCAACGATCAGATGGCCATGTACGGCGGTAACATCATTGCCCGCCTCAACTATCCGCGTGGCGTGAATCCTTATCTGATTTTAGGAGGAGGTTACCTTAAGGTTGGCGACCAGTATGTTGATAAGTTTGGACTCAACACGGCCGAAAGCACACCTTTCGCCCTTGGAGGCGTGGGTATGGAAATTCCGCTTTCCAATTACATCGCGCTTTACGGCTCAATAAATGCGATGCTCACATCGCAAAGCGCAGTTGACATTGCCGATGTGCAAACACCGTGGCAGGTAAAGACCAGCACCATGTATCAGGCGGGCGTTCGGTTTAACATCGGCGCGGCAAACGATGCTCAGGCCGTTTACCGCAACACGCTTTCGCAAGCCGTTCAGGACGAGCGGGACATCAATAATCAACGCATAAATGAGCTGAAAGCCGAGTACGAACAAACCAACAACCAAAAACTGGAAGAAATGCGTGCCGAGTACGAAGCCCGCATAGACAGGCTAAATGCCGAACTCGACCAGGCCAATGAACTCAGGAATACACAACGAACCAACGATATTCTGGTAGAGAAAAAACGCGCTGAGCGCATCCTGAACGATATGGATTATACCAATGCGCCCACGGGCAAACTTATCCGCATGTCGTCCGACGATTTCGAACGGTTGGTTGATCGTATCCTCAGAGAAGTACGGCAAGAGAATTATCAATATCAACCCGGGCAGTACTACAATAATTCACAACAGCTTACGCCGCTGGAAGAACGACTGCTGCAACAGTTGAACAGCAATAACAATCAAACCTCAGGCGTTCAACCCTTGTCGGCCAACGATGCCATTCTTTCCGACCGGTTATCTGAACTCAATCAAACATTAGACCGTAACTACGACCGGATGAATCAACTCGAAGCCAATCAGGCTTCGCAAGGCCAAAGTTCCGTGATCATTACCGACAGAGGAACAGCCCAACAACCCATTATAGCCGCCGGGGCGACCAATCCACAGACGATGGTCTCAACAGACCGGAAAGGAAGAACGCGGTTTTTTAAATTGAACCGTGTGGGTTTGTACACCGGCTTGGGATTCGGCGATATGACGGCGTTGAATGTGGGCGTTAGAGGCTACATGCAGATCAGCGACACACCACTGGATTTCGTTCCCGAATTTTACGCCGCCTTGGGCTATAAAAACGGGGTCGGCCTTTCGGGGAACGTGGTGTATAATTTCAATTATTTGTTCGGGAAGATACTCAACCCATACGTAGGATTAGGCCTTGGCGTTTTCCCGGGCGAAACAACGCATTTCGGCTCCAACATTATCCTGGGCACGTCGCTGGATATTCTTGGCGGAAACCTTTTCGTTGACTATTCCGCCAGAAGTCTTTTCAAACAAAATCAGATTGCCGTTGGATACCGGTTTGTATTTTAGTTGTGCATTTGTTTGGCTTTAATATAAAATCAGAAAGGAAATTATGACAAAAAAAATATATGTTTTTCTGTTGTTTCTGGCTTTAGTTTCACTCAACGCAGCCGTTCACAGCCAAACCCCGTATTACCAACAGGGTGATACGCTGGTGATGGAGGAGTACGATCTGGTCAATTTTTTGAAAAAACTTGCGACCGGCGTGAGAAATTTGAATGTAACGGCCGGAATAAATCAACAGCATGTGCAAAATCCCGGGTTGCAGGCAAATCAAAATGACCTGCTGATGCAGTACCGGTTCGATAAGTTGGAGAATATGCTCGATAACATCATGTACCGGATGGGGATAAGGCCTGCAACGCCCGGACAGAATATCATTCTGGACAGATCGTCTGGCGGCACAACTCCGTTGTATTTGGGAAATAACGACGGTGTGCAGCAAGCCAACATCAACCGGCTGCAACGTCAGGTAGATCTGCTCGAAGAGCAACTGAAACTGTTGACGGAGAAAACGGCCGACAACAGTCTGAAAAGCCAAATGGGCGATATATCAAAAGAACTATCGGGTTTGCGTCAAAGCCTGATGGCTCAAAACACGCCTCCGGCACCGGAAGTTATTGAGGTGCGAAGAGACTCCGTGATCATTCAAAAAGACACGGTGATCGTTAAGAACATTCGCGAGGAAAGTTTCGACAATTACAAACGACAGATCTTTTTCGGCGTGGCCTCATCGAAATTAACTGCCGAAGCGCAGCATACGCTTCGCAGTGTGGCCGAAGTGATGAAAGAAAATCCCGGATTGAGCGCACAGATCATCGGTTATGCAAGTCCCGACGGAAATACCGATTTCAATAATGCGCTATCCACAAAAAGAGCCGATTCGTCAAAAAACCTGCTGATTTCCTACGGAATTGATGCCGCGAGGATCAATCTAAGGCAGGCCGGCGAGGATACGGTTTCGGATATGAAAACGTACGCACGGAGAGCCGATATCTTATTGACGAAGTAACATAACGAAAATTTCGATAAAAGCGCTGAAACACCTCGTTTCAGCGCTTTTTTAGTTCTGCGTAAGCCAGATACCGGGTGGAACTGTTTACGGGATGCAACGCCATAAAACCCGATACAATGCGGTGATCTTTCACCAGCAGAGGCTTTTTCTTTTTCTGCCGCTCAACAAAAAGCAGCGCCCCTGCTTCTTCCTTAAAATACTCAATCCGAAAATCTCCGTGTGAGTCCTTATCCACAAAACGATTGAAAAAAATGCGCGACACCATGCCCATGTTCATCCGCATATTGATCTCCACGCACGGATGAATGCTGTAGCCTTCGGCTGTGTGGCAAATCATCATGTCCACGCCCAGATATCCGGTGTAGCCGGGAAAATATGCCGGCAATTTATCCATCAGGCTGTTTTTGAGTTGACCCAGCACGTTTTTCCCGACACATCCCGATAATAAAGTTTCGATAGCTTCATTGCTCATCAGCGCGTTGCCGGAGTATGCCCCGGATGAAGCCGAACTGAAAAGGGAAAATCCCGCGAAAGAGATGGCGCTGTTGCTCATCCGAAATTCCATCGCGAAATCCTGCACTTTGTTCCACACCGGCTCCGCCACAATGCCTCCCTGCGTTTTCAGCACACGCTTCACCCAATCGGTTTGCTTGTCGGTGATAGCGCCCTGAATCCAGACCAAACCCTTTCCACTGCCCGAATTGGGCATTTTAAGTATTTTATCGCCCGGCCGTGCGTTCAAAAAATCCAACACATCTTCTGCCGTTGTGAAAAAATGAGATTCCCCGCAAAACCGGTCGCTTCCCGCCAACAGATCGCGAAGCATTGTAACGGCATGCTTGCGGTTCGAATAATCGCGAAGCAATTCCAGATAAGCCGCATCGGGCAAGATTTTCGCATTCATACCCGCGGCGAGCAAACGGTTGCGTAAAGCCGGATTCCATCCCCATGGCGAAACTTCTTCGGACGGAAAATAAGGCAACTGATCGAATTTGAGAAACGAGAACGTCGCAGGGAAAGTGTATTTAAACCAAAGATAATACTGAAGATCATCCGGCCTCTTTTTCGACAAGATCTTTGAACCGTCGGCCGCGTACCAGAGGGGCAACATGGCCAGATCCTCCGCCATTTTAAGGGCGGACGCCGGAGGCGTATAGTTTGCGCCGAAGTTTGCCAGCGCCAGATCGTTGTCGGGGTTGAAGAAGTAGATCATGACGCAAATGTATAAAAAAACCGCCAAACGGGTTGAAACCGTCCGGCGGTAAAAAGCGTTTTTTGTATTCTTTACGCGTACTCTTTGGCTTCGATCTCGCCGCTTAAAACCATTCGGGCGTTATCGGCCAAAGCACGCATTTCGTCTTCACCGGGATAGATATGCACGGGCGCGATTTTATGAATCCGTTCCAGCATCAGGTTGCAGAACCATGTGCTGTTCGCGATGCCGCCCGTTATCAGGATCGCGTCCACGTCGCCTTTCAGCACGGTTGACATTGCGCCGATCTCTTTCGCAACCTGATAAGCCATGGCTTCCATCACCTCAAGGCTCTTTTTGTCACCGTCTTTCGCAGCCCGTTCCGCCAGATACGCATCGTTTGTGCCTAAATAAGCCACGATTCCGCCTTTGCCGGTAATCATCTCTTTCATTTCTTCGTAGGTGTAATCGCCACTGAATGCGGCACGCACAAGAGCCCCTGCAGGAAGCGATCCGGCACGTTCGGGAGAAAAAGGTCCGTCGCCGTCCAATCCCTGATTTACGTCAATAACCTTGCCGCGATGATGAGCGCCAACGGTAATTCCGCCGCCCAGATGCACGACGATGAGGTTCAATTCTTCGTACTTTTTCATGATGGATTTCGCATACGAGCGCGCAATGGCTTTCTGATTCAGGGCGTGAAAAATGGAAATCCGTTCGAAGAGCGGGTGGCCGGAATAGCGTGCCAACGGCTCAAGCTCATCCACAACAACCGGATCGGCAATAAACGCTTCGGCATTGGGAAGCTCTTTCGCGATATCATCGGCAATGAGCGCGCCAAGGTTACTGGCATGCTCGCCCATTTTGCACTCTATCAGGTCTCTGCGCATCGCTTCGTTTACGCGGTAAACACCCGACGCGATCGGTTTCACCAATCCTCCACGGCCAATAACCATGCGAATAAGATCGAGATATACATCCGAATTCTTCAATTCGTCGTAAATCATTTTTTTACGGTATTCATACTGATCCGTTATGCGCTCAAACTGGCTTAGCACTTCGGGAGAATGGCGCAGGGTTTTCAGAAAAATGACTTTTTCGTTTTGATAAACGGCTATTTTAGTTGATGTGGAACCGGGGTTAATGGCTAAAATTCGTGCGTTGATATCCATAGAAATATATTTTTTAAAGTTCTTGTTTATGAGTTATTGCATAGCGGCGGCCAACGCGATGGAAAGCATTTTACTCTTGTCGGTATCCGAGCGCGAGGTAAGCACGATGGGCACGGCTGCGCCCATGATCACGGCTGCCGATGTGGCGCCGCCCAAAAAATTCAGCGCCTTGTAAAACATGTTCCCCGCCTCGATATCGGGCGCGAGGATCACGTCGCAATCGCCGGCAACGGCGCTTTTTATGCCCTTGTGTTCGGCAGCATGTTTATCTACCGCAATATCAATGGCGAACGGGCCGTCAACGATGCAGTTTTTTATTTCGCCGCGCTCGTTCATCGCTTTCAACTGACCGGCGTGAACGGTTGCTTCCATCTTGGGATTTACGATTTCAACGGCTGCCACGGCCGCCACTTTCGGATTTTCTATGCCGATCTTGCGGCACGCCTCCACGGCATTGTTGATGATGTGCACTTTTGTAGCGAGGTCGGGGGCGATGTTCATCGCCACATCAGTTACACCCAATAATTTATGGTAATAGGGCGTTTCGAAGAAAGCCATGTGGCTGAGCACTTCGCTTTTCCGCAATCCGTTTTCCTTGTCGAGCACGGCTTTCAGCAGCGTACCAGTGCCTACGAACCCCTTCATCAACAGATCGGCTTCGCCGTTTTTCACCAGCGAAACGGCTATTTGAGCCGAAATATCGGCGCCCTGATCGTTATGAACCACGCGTACGCCGTCTAAATTGAATTCCACCAGTTGAGCGATACGCTCAATCTCCGCCCTGTCGCCAACCAAAACCGGTGAAACGATCCCTTCTTTCACGGCCTCGCGCAACGCTTTCAGCACTTCTTCGTCTTCGGCGGCGGCCACAGCAATACGTTGGGTTGATTTGTTCCGGGCTTTTTCGATCAATTCAGATAACTTGCGCATCATAGTATATGTTATTTTGAAGCATTTTACTTACAAAAGAACAAAAAAATTACGACATTTCGCCTGTTAAGGGGATATTTTTTATGACAAATGACAACAATGGCTCAAGTTTTCGGAACTCTGAGCAGTTCAATTAATGCGGATAATTTCGTCGCAAAACTTTGCGACATCGGCGTTTTCAAAATAAGTTTTTTTTGTTTAGTGAAGTTCGAAAAAGAAATGGAACATAACTTTCAGATTGCAAGTTAAACAAAGTGTATTATTGCTTTTGACACAGCCTCTTCGTTACCAATGACATATTTCGATAATATATGAATCTGGGTTATTATAGATTTCTCACTTCGTTCGAAATGACAACCGCACATAGTTGGGCTTCAAGTCAGTGTCATGTTGGAGCAAAGCGGAAATCCCTATTATCGGGGCCGACGAAAGGAGGCATCTATTTAATTATTATTCATATCATTTCCTCTTTATGCCCAATTTTGGGTGGAGACGTGACAAAATGAAACTGTTCTTGCACTTTTGATACAACCTCCACCGCTACGCTCCTGGGTGCATTTCGTAAATTTTTGCAGGGAACAAAAAAACAAACCCTTTGCTTTTATAAAACGATCTTGAAATTACGTTCTTTTTCTGCATTTATTTAAAGCCTGCTGTAGTTCCGGTAAAAAGTACCTGTGGTTTCATCCGGAAGTACCTGTGGTTTGGAACAAAACCACAGGTGGCTTTTACCATAAGCTACGGTAGTTTTTCACAGCACTTTCGTGCTTCCGTTATACACGCTTTTTGGTAACGTTCCGCATAGCATCAATAATTCGTTTGCCGGGACGGTAATTTACCCTCACATTCTTAATGTTAGCCGATGTAACTCCGTCTTCAGTATCGGAAGGATCGCTGGATAACGAAGGATATAGCGTTCCCAACTGTTCGAAGCGAACAATTTTACCTTCTGCCAGCTTCTTTTGAACCACATTTTCAAGGGCAATGATCACGCCCCGGATGTCGGGTTCAGACAAAGCGCTGAATTTCTCTATCTCGTCCACCAGCATATCGATGGCTACTTCCCCATCGGTAACAATTTGCGCATACCATTTTTTTCGGCATCACGATCTTGAGGATTCGTTTTTTGAACTGCTTTAAATTTCATATCTCTTATTGATTTTAAAATATAAGATAGGTTGTCATAAATAGGAATAAAAGGTTGCCGATATGTAAAAGATCTCACTTGTGCGCTATATATGCGCATTTATCTTTGGAACAAAATATCAGGGTGATTTGTTCAGGAAATAACAGATATGAGGCTACTGCGCTGTTAGACGTTAGAGCAAGAGCAAGGAACAAAAACGTTGGCCTATCTATACAAAGAGCAAATGGTGGGTGTCTCATCGTTCTTGCCTGCTGCTACCTGTTTACTGGCAGCTGCTGTTCAGTACCATCATATTTCAACGCATCAGACCGGTAAACGGTCAGATGCAGAATTTACAATGCTACTGTAGAATTATTTCTCAATGAAGATAAACTTCTTGTTGATGTGTATGTCGTCCATCCCCTTGTATATCTGAAAACGATATTTTGTGATTCGGGCGTATTGCCGGCTAAAACGAGTTTGTATTTACCCGGTTGGTACGTCTGGTACGAAGTTACGTAATTCGGCGTGGAAGTTGCTGTTCCCTGACCGATGGGCACTAAGCTTGCCCCCCCGTAAGTTATATCTCCGTATATAATAATATTGTCTCTGTTTGTTAACCGTACAGTGCCGCCTGCAGCCAGATCGGCAAAATTCACAACCGCTGAATAGGTTTCAAATACATTGTCGTTGATGCGTATCACACTCGTTACAGTAGCCTGCGAAGGCGGAGTGCCGGAAATTGTATATGTAAATTCATCCGAGCCGTTCGTTGTAACCTCCACGGAACCGATTTCCGTGTTGGTGCTCACCGCGTACACTTTGGTTACGCTTCCGGCAGGAACGGGTATATTACTACTGCCGTAAGTTATGGCGCCTTTTACAATGGATTGAGTATGTGTTAAGTTAATATTACTATTCGCATTCAACCCGTTTAATGTTACGTTGGCGGAAAATACTCGCGTCAGTGTGGTGGAGTATTGTTTCCTAAAGGAAATAAGCACCTGTTCCGTGGGAGATAAGTTGGCAGGATATCGCCAGTTGTAAACCCCGGCGGCAGCCGGCACGTTAATGAAACCTTTTGCTGCGCTCAGATTATCGGTTTCGGCTCTAGGTACCGGCGTAGTTGTGGTTTGCAAAGTGTAGGTAATGTTCCCTGTAATTGAATTGATATTGTACCCTACGCTGCCTGTTTCAAACAAATCTGCCCGAAGATAAACAACCTCCTTACTGGTTGAAATATTGGTTTTAAAATTCAATGTTTGTAGCCCCGTAGTTGTTGCTGTATAAATGTAGCATATTTGTCCGTTCTGTACTTCCATTCTTAATCCGGATTGAACGGGATATAATCCCTGCGTGTATATACGTACCTCCAACGGTAATAATTCCGCAGGATACTCTGCCGGAATAGAGAAACGCAATACTGCATCCGAGTTTTGCTCCGCATTTATCGTAGCAGGATCGGCATAGTTTATGGTTACCGGATCGAACTTATATAGTTGCCTGCCAACTAAACGTATGGTGCGTGATATGCTTCCTTTTTCGATTACTATACGAGCAGTAAGGACAGAGCCATCGTTGGGAATATCATTGATTTCAGCCGTTATTTTACCGGTTACGGGGTCGAAATTAATTATTCCGTTCTTCACTAAAGGATGGTCTGTATCATCCTCAATTAATGTAATCGTTACGCCTGTATTATCGAAGGAATTGGGATTGGTAATGGCGTCGGGATAATATTTAGCCCATGTGTCCAGAACGCTTCCGTTTTTCGAGAATGTGATCAGTGTTTTTTCCACTTCCAATTTCCTTACGCCATCAGAAATAATGGGATATTTTTCTATGGTAACGTCAAGCGATGTATTGTTTGCCGCCGCATTATCCATAGCCTGCTGTTCGGTTGCATACCCAGGCCGTAATATCTGGCGGACGGTGAGCTTGTACCAGTAATTCCGTTCAATATCGTACCGTTTTTTATTCGCATCCAATATATCTATTTTGTAATACGTTTCCGCGCCCTGGTAATTTCCTTTCAATATAATGCATGTGTAATTGTTGTCTGCCGGAGCATTTCTTCTTTCATACGTATATTCGGTTGAGGCGTTGTTCTCGCCCAGCGGCCTAAAAGCAGCGCTTGAGCCGGTGTAGGCTACGCCGGCCGGTTCGGTGATCGTGTGCTCGGCAAACGTATAAGTGCGTGCATTAAAGGGCGCCACGGTACCGTTGGTGGGCATACGACGCACGGCATATTGGCCGTTGCTGAAATTTGCCACATCGTTTCCTGCTGCCGGGTCAATGATCAATGTGATCTTAGCCATGCTGCGCAATAATTCCACCGTTCCCGATTGAAAGGTATTGGCGTTTATTGCGTTCAATTCTTTTCTGGCCCACATGTATAATCCGGTGCCGTTGAGCGATGCCACAATTTCGCGCTCGTCTTTTTGCTGCAATAATTCGTCGGCAAATGCCGCGTTTGAAAGATCGTAATTGGCTATAAAGTGGATAACGCGTTTTTGAGTGGTAGCGCCCAATTCAACCGAAAATGTCCCGTTTGCGGAACTTGGATTAGTACTTGCGGGAGTAACGGATGCGGCTTGTTTTTTATAGAGGTAATTCCCTTTTTCGTCGAACACCAGCAACCAAAGCGAGCTGATCAGGTTTTCATCCGCAATGGTAGCTCGTGTGGCTATAGTGTATGCAGGGATATCTACCGAGAAAGTAACGTTCACGTTTCCCGAAGCGTTCTCAGCATTTTGCCAGATGTCGCTGTCGTCTACACAGCCGGAGTGGAAGAATAATATGGCAAGTAAACCGAATATATATTTTTTCATTTTTTTAAACGTAATAATTTAATTCTTTACATCACGAACGCAACGCACGTGTGCGCTGGTTGATGTCGCGCTGTACGTTATCGGATTGGACATCTGGTAAGCGTTATTTCCGCTATAGGCATCCCAGTAATAATTACCGCGCATAACAATTTTAACTGCGCTATTAGGATCGTGCTGCATCTGGTCAATCATCCTGATTTCAGCTTCCGTTGGCAAGCGCCAGTCATCGTAGCGCACGGTAACTCCGTTAACGATGGTTTCCTCCCAGTAATTCGCACAATTTGTACGAGCTGCATTATAACCCATTGTTGTGGTTGCACCTAATTGTGATGCTGCCATAAACGACGGGGAAATCATATTGGCCACTTCGGCCGAATTCACCGTATATCCGTTTGCGTCAACCGGAGGAAAGCCTATTACGGAATTCCCATCAGGAGCGGACGCTGTAGTAATATACATCGCTTTATTATTGTGTTGCGTTTCCAATTGATCCCTTAAAACAGACCGTATCCCCTGCTGGTCCGTAATATAATTCGGCGGGTATTGGGTGATCCTGACAACCTGATCCAAAGCTGCGATGCCGTTGGATACCGTAAAAGAAATATCTTTTGGCACATTGTTTACGGGAATGGGGCTTGTAACACGTATCTTGCCTTGGCCCGGCCGGTCTATTTCCACGGTAACATTCGCAGGATCATAATAAACTGTTTTTGTTTCACCGGTTGCTGCATCGGTGTAAGTATAGCTGGCCTGAATATTGGAAACCGTTATAGGCAGTTTGGACGATGAGTAAGACAATATCGTGGTAGCGGTATTCTGCATTTTGCTCGTTTGCGGCGTCACAAACAGGTAATGTTGTGCGGTTATGTCCACATACACATTTTGGGTAGTCCAATCTTTTACCACGTAATCACCGTTCAACGTTACGGGGCTTTCCTGCGTTCCGCCCAACTGGTTAATGGTTACCACAATATCATACAAGTGATTGCGGTCTAAGCGGTAAAATTTCTTCTCGTCCGCGGTTTGCGGGCCATCAGGACGTTGAAAATTCACGGGAACCCGGTAATAAAAATAGGTGAGCGCCGAGGTTGGCGGCGGGGGCATTCCCTGTGTCTTTTCTCCAACGTACAGGGGTACGCGAAGCATTATATAAGTTTCATTTTCTTTATTTCCGCTTGAACTCCAATCGCTCCAATCATTGGGATACGAATAAATAGGATATGGGGTTGTTATTCCGATGAATTCAGGATTATTCCTATGTAATAAGTTCGCGCTCCTGTAATCGGCATCACTCGTTAATCCCTGTTTAATGGCTCCACCTTGCAAGAGCGCTCCCTGCTCGTTATAATTTTTCACCGAAACAAGCGGAGTTGCAGCGGATGTACCGTCTATCCCTTCTTCATTATCGGGTATTCCGTTGCCGTTATAATCCAATAATTCATTAATTAACGGTCCTTTTAAAATGCGTACCCTGATTTTAGCCGCCGCACGGCGCATTTCTGCGGTGCCTAAGTCAG
>JAQVEB010000230.1 GCA_028698105.1 Petrimonas sp.
TTCGAAAACGAACTGCGTTTATTCTACACCAAGGAAAATTTCCTTAAATACGCGCCTTATTCTCCATCAAATTAAGAGACTGTTTTGAATTTTTACCGGCTTTTCCAATCCGGTTTTTTGAGAGGTTGTCTATGAAAATGGCAACCTTTCGCGTCATAGTGTTAGTAACTTAACCCAAAACACCCGCTTTTATGTCCAGATTCTGACAAAAGTTTGAAATTTTTCGGTCGAAACACGTATAATGTATGAATTTTATGTATAATTTTGCGGAGAAATAATCTCAATACTTTTATTTAAAAACGTATGTATTCAGAGAGCGCAACTACACTCGATCTTCAAAACTCCGAGATCGCTTTTCAGGGAAAATCCGATGCCGATTTACGAGAAACCTATCAACTTTTTAAACTGATGAACAATGCTCAGGTGGTTAAAGCCGGAAAACCGTTAATAAATTTGGCTTTCGCATTGCATTTGCCCATTAAAGGCATCATCAAAAGAACTATTTACCGGCATTTCGTGGGAGGCACTTCCATTGAGGATTGCGCGAAAACCGTGGAAAAACTGGCGGAGCGGAACGTGGGCACCATCCTCGATTACGCGTTGGAAGGTGAAGAAGACGATGATCTTTTCGATGCGACATACAAGGAGATCATGCGCACGATACGCTATGCGCACGACCATCCGGCAAACGTTCCTTTCAGTGCATTTAAGATAACGGGTGTGGGGCGTTTCGACCTGTTGGTGAAAGTGAGCGACAACGAAAAACTAACCAAAGAGGAAGAGTTTGAATACAAGCGTGTTCTAGACCGGGTAGATGCGATTTTCGGATTGGGTTACGAACTTGGCGTTCCGGTATTGATTGACGCCGAAGAAACATGGATTCAACCGATGCTGGACGATATGGTTCTGGACATGATGCGCAAGTACAACAAAGAAAAAGCCATCGTGCAAAATACTTACCAGATGTATCGCTGGGACAGCATCGCCCGCATCAAACAACACCACGAGATGATGAAAGCCGAAGGCTATAAGTTCGGGCTGAAGATCGTACGCGGAGCGTATATGGAAAAAGAACGCGCCCGGGCGGCGGCTATGGGCTATCCTTCGCCCATACAACCCGATAAACCGGCTACCGATCGCGATTTTAACGATATTACCTGTTACTTTGTGGAAAACGTGGATACCATTAACTTTATGATCGCCACGCACAACGAAGAAAGTTCGTTGCTGCTTGCGCAATTGATCGAAGAACATAAACTCCCGAAAGATCACCCGAAAATTTACTTTTCGCAACTTTACGGCATGAGCGATAATTTAACGTATAATTTGGCGGAAAGAGGTTACAACGTGGTAAAATATGTTCCCTACGGCCAGGTGAAGACCATGATGCCTTATCTGTTGCGCCGGGCCGAAGAAAATTCATCGGTAAAAGGCCAGTCGAGCCGCGAGTTGAAATTGATCCACAGCGAGATCCTCCGCCGAAAAGGACGGTGATGTGGATTGACGCTTTGGATTATTGCACTGTGCAATAATTATATACGAAAAAACCGGAAGTTTTGCTTCCGGTTTTGTTCATTTTGTCATACCCTATACCGCCCTCGGGCTATTCAATCTTCCAGATATTGGGTGAGGCCAGCAGAAATTCCGTGAACGTGCGTTTGGGCGTTTTTTGCTGAACTTCTTTTATTTGGTCTTCGTATGCCGCTTCGTAAGAAGGCGATTCCACGTCACGAATCACGCCCAATGCCATGGGCATTTCGTCTTCGTAGCCCATCATTGCCAGTTTCAGGTGCAGTGTATTGTCCTTCGTGGTGGCGTCGTGCACCAGCACGTCGTCCATTGTGTAACCGTCCTGTCCAATGGTTACGGCTTTCAGGTTAATGCCGTTCAGGGCCACGATACCTTTATCGTTGTTTTCACCGAAGATCATTTTTTCGCCGTGTTTCAGCAATATTGTCCTTTCGGCTTTGAATGCGCGGTCGGTAATTTTATCGTGGATGCCGTCGTTGAAGATCACGCAGTTTTGCAATATTTCAACCACCGATGTACCCTTATGTTTGGCGGCGGCCACCATAAGCGATACGGAATTTTTCAAATCTACATCAATGGCCCGGGCAAAGAAGTTGCCGCGTGCTCCGAAGCACAATTCCGCCGGGTGGAACGGATCTTCCACCGTTCCGAAAGGAGAGGTTTTCGATACAAACCCCCGGTCGGAAGTAGGCGAGTACTGGCCTTTGGTCAGCCCGTAAATTTTGTTGTTGAACAACAAAATATTAATGTCGATATTCCGGCGAACCGCGTGAATAAAATGATTACCGCCAATGGCGAGCGAGTCGCCGTCGCCGGTCGCCACCCAAACACTCAGGTGAGGGTTGGCCACTTTAACACCTGTGGCAATGACCGCCGCACGGCCGTGGATGCCGTGGAAGCCGTAGGTATTCATGTAGTACGGCAGACGGGATGAGCAACCAATTCCCGATATAACCGCCGTTTCGTGCGGTTGAATATTCAGTTCGGCCATGGCTTTGTGCAGGCAACTCAGCACGGCATGGTCGCCGCAACCCGGGCACCAACGTACATTGTTTTCGCTTTTATAATCTTTGGCCGTATATTTTTGATATGTTACAGTTGCATCCATATTTATTTTTCCTCCATAATTTTAGTGAATTCCGCCACCAACTCGTCCACACGGAAAGGTTGTCCTTCAATTTGGTTGAATTGATAAATGTTCACACAGCCGAATTTGCCTCTCAGGTATGCGGCAAACTGTCCGGTGTTTTGCTCGGCAACGATAATCTTTTTGTATTTCTTGAGCAATTGTTCCGTGTTTCGCGGAAGGGGGCTGATGAATTTGAAATGGGCCAATGCCACTTTCTTGCCGTTGTCTTTTATGCGCAGCATAGTTTCGAGCATGTGGCCGTACGTACCGCCCCAACCCACGATGAGCGTATCGGCGTCCTCATCGCCGAGCACTTCCTGTTCAGGAACGAAATCGGCAATCTTTTCAATTTTTTCCCTGCGGGTTTTCACCATCAGTTCGTGGTTATCGGGGTTCGAGGAGATAATCCCCGTGTTATAATCTTTTTCCAGTCCGCCCACGCGGTGCATATATCCCGGCGTGCCGGGCACAGCCCAGTATCGCACAAGGGTTTCCTCATCGCGCAGATAAGGTGTCCACGATTCGGCACCTTCGTTAAAATACGTTTGCACGTAGTGGGGTTTTATTTCGGGATAATCCTTCATATCGGGGATTTTCCACGACGATGCGCCGTTGGCAATATAACCGTCGGTAAGCAGAATAACCGGTGTCATGTGTTCCACTGCAATTTTCGATGCCCAAAAGGCGCTATCGAAACAATCGGTAGGCGATGTTGCCGCCATAACCACCAGCGGGCTTTCGCCGTTTCGGCCGTAGAGCGCCTGGTTAAGGTCGGCTTGTTCGCTTTTTGTCGGCATTCCCGTTGACGGGCCGCCGCGCTGTACATCAACCACCACTAACGGCAATTCGGTCATCACGGCCAATCCCAACGCTTCACTTTTCAGCGCCAGGCCGGGGCCCGATGTCGAAGTAGCTGACAGGCTTCCGGTGAAGCTCGCACCCACGGCGGTGCAAATACCGGCAATTTCGTCTTCCATCTGAAGCGCTTTCACGCCGAAATCTTTCCGCTTAGACAGTTCCTGCAGGATATCGGTAGCCGGTGTAATGGGGTAAGAGCCCAGGAAGAGCTGAAGATCGGCTTTTTCTGCGGCTGCTATCAAACCGTAAGCCGTAGCCGTGTTCCCGTTTATATCGGTGTAATATCCTTTTTCGTGTTCAACGGTGTTGATGATGTAGGTTGACGTGGTCAGATGTATGTTGTTACCGTAATTATAGCCGGCGGCGAGCACTTTCATGTTTGCCTGCACCAGCAACGGTTTTTTTGCGAATTTTTCTTCAAGAAGCCTGTCGGCAATTTCCAACGGCCGGTTGAACAGCCAGCAAACAATTCCCAGCGCAAACATATTTTTACTGCGGATCATTGCTTTGTTGTCCATTCCCGTTCCTTCAAGTGCCGCTTTCGTCATACCGGTGATAGCGACGGGGATGGCCTGAATGCCGGTGGCATTGAGCTCTTCAAACGGATTTTCGGTTTCAAAGCGCGCTTTTTCGAGGTCTTTTTTCTCGAACGAATCGGTATCGTAGATCACGATAGAGCCTTTTTTAAGGTATTGAGCGTTTACCTTAAGTGCGGCAGGATTCATTGCTACCAGCACATCGGCTTTGTCGCCGGAGTTGAATACGTCTTTCGATCCTATTCGTACCTGAAATCCCGAAACGCCGTGCAGCGAACCTTGCGGAGCACGTATTTCGGCCGGATAATCGGGAAAGGTTGCAATTTCATTTCCGAAAATAGCCGATAAGGTGGAAAATAAGGTACCGGTAAGTTGCATGCCGTCTCCCGAGTCGCCGGAGAAACGCACGGTTACTTGTTTAATGTCTTTTACGACCGTTTTATTAGGCATAATTGGACTTGATTGTTAATAAATTTGATTGTTTTCTATGAGAAATATGCTTTAGTTTCAAAAATATGCTGCTCTCTTCTTGTCGTGGTTTTTTCGTTTAATATCAGAATGCAAAGTAATAAAAGAGTTGTTGAATAAACAAATTTTTTCGGGAGAAAGCGCCGGGCAGGGATATAGATTGTGTAGATGCGGTATAAACGGCTGATTTTGTTCTGGAAAAGTGCCGAATGAATCCGGAAGAACGATAGCGGAAAAACAACGAAATCCCGTTAAAGAAAAACCCGGACAACCTTGCGGCTGTCCGGGAATACTGTACGGAAAACGGAGAAGGTTATTCTTCTTTTTCCTGTGCTTCGTATTCTTTCAGAAGCTTATCCTGTACGTCGGTGGGCACCAGTTCGTATCCGGCGAACTTCATGTTAAATGAGGCACGGCCGCCGGTGATGGAGCTGAGCGAAGTGGAATAGCTTCCCATTTCTTTCAACGGCACCCGGGCTTTCAGTTTCTCGAACCCTTTTTCCGATTCCATTCCCATGATCATGGCGCGGCGGCCTTGCAGATCGCCCATTACATCGCCCATGTAATCCGACGGAACGGAAACGGTTACGTCGTAAATCGGTTCCAGGATTTTCGGGCCTGCGTTCTTGAACGCTGTGCTGAACGCGTTGCGTCCGGCAAGCATGAAGGAGATTTCGTTTGAATCCACCGGGTGCATCTTTCCGTCGTACACAATTACGCGTACGTCGCGGGCATACGAACCGGTGAGCGGGCCCTGTTCCATGCGTCCCATAATGCCTTTGAGTATGGCGGGCAGAAAGCGCGCGTCAATGGAACCTCCCACGATGCTGTTCACG
>JAQVEB010000231.1 GCA_028698105.1 Petrimonas sp.
ATCGTCATTGCCATGGCGTTTGCTATCGTCGGTTTAAATTACCTGGCTTTCCGGTCGAGCGAATTCATCGTGGCTAAACTGGGGAACAATGTCATCATGGTCATTGATAAGATCATGGGATTGATTCTCGCCATTATTTGGACAGGAATGGTGATAAGCGGTGTAAAATTGATCGCATAAAGACTTAAAAATCACGTAAACAACTAAAAAAAGCAATATGAATTACATGACGGAGACTCATTTCATGCACCGCGTAGGCTGGCTGCGCGCAGCCGTACTGGGAGCCAACGACGGCATTTTATCCACTACCAGCATCGCAATAGGCGTAGCGGCGGCCACACCTCACCGCTCGGCCATTATTCTTGCAGCACTTGCCGGATTAACTGCCGGAGCCATGTCAATGGCAGCCGGGGAGTATGTTTCGGTGAGCTCGCAGGCCGACTCGGAAAAATCGGATATGGAACGCGAGAAGAACGAGCTGAAAACCATGCCAGATGCAGAGTTGCGCGAGTTGGCCGGCATTTACGAAGAGCGAGGGCTGAGCAAGGAACTGGCACACGAAGTGGCTGTTCAACTCACGGCACACAATGCGCTGGAAGCGCACATGCGCGACGAACTGGGCATTACCGATACCCTTACTGCAAGGCCTCTGCAGGCAGCGCTATCTTCGTTTGCCTCGTTTATCGCCGGCGCGTTTTTGCCATTGCTGGTGGCTATTTTTGCGCCCGTAACACACATGGTTTACTACCAGTACGTGTTATCTATTTTGTTTTTGGTGGTACTGGGCTCGGTGGCTGCAAAAACCGGAGGCTCCAGCGTTCCCAAGGCCATTGGCCGAATCGCTTTCTGGGGAACGATTGCCATGGTTGCAACCGCGCTTGTGGGTCATTTATTTGGCGTGAATGCTGGATAGTTACTCCAGAACAAACAACCAAAAATTAATATTTGAGTATGCAGCCCGCCCTACACCTCCCCCAAGGTTATCTGGAAATTAAACGCATTGATGCGGTAAACAACAAAAAAGATTTTAAGATCATCAACATCAGCGCGTTGGTTGTGGTGGGAATGATGCTCCTGATGTTGTTCGTGGTTCCGTTCTCGCGGCCGGAATTCGTGAACCGCTATGTGGATATTCCGCTCTTCTGGGGATTGCTGAGTTTCGCTCTCCTGCTCTACCTGTTGTTGCACGAAGCCGTCCACGGCCTGTTTATCTATTTGCGCAGCAAGCAAAAACCGCGTTTCGGAATAAAACTGCCTTATGCGTATGCCGCCAGCGATGCGTATTTCGATAAACGAAGCTACATGATTATCGCATTAGCACCGGTTGTGATATTCGGCATTACCTTGCTCATACTGAATATTCTGCTTCCGAAGGAATGGTTTTGGTTCGTTTACATGATACAGATGATGAATATTTCGGGGTCAATGGGCGATGTATATATCGCTTCGCTGGTGAACAAAATGCCCGATGATGTGCTGGCTCACGATACCGGCACGGCAATGACGTTTTATTCAAAGAAGGACGAACAAACATAAGCCTTCTTCGTCCTAAGGCAAAACAGCAGATCGGAATAACCTCAGCCTTAAACGCCATACCGTTTGACTCACCCTGTATTGCGAAACACCCTGTCGGTTAAAAAGTGTGAAAATCGGTTTTATATCTCCGAAAAAAGTATTTTTGTACCAATTACAAACAGCTAACTCATAACAAATCATCGGAAAAGAATGGAAAACAAAAACAACCATCGGGAAATAGGACGCCGCCGGTTCTTACAAACCGGAGCAAAAGTAACAGCTTCGGCCATGTTGGTGGGGTTGAGCACTCCGCGACTCACAAGTGCAACCAAACCGGATAACAAAATCCTTCCCAAAATCGAAAGCATAACGTTGAACAACGGCGTGAAAATGCCGATGTTGGGATTCGGCACGTATTCCCTCAGAGGCGAAGATTGCCGAAAATACGTTGCCCAGGCCATTTCTCACGGTTACCGGTTAATTGATACGGCTACGGTGTACGGGAACGAAGAGTTTGTCGGGGCAGGAATAAAAGACAGCGGCATCAACCGGAAAGAGCTATTTATCACATCGAAAGTGTGGGTGGACGATTCGGGAATCGAAAAAGCGAAAAAGGCGTTCCAAACGTCGCTGGATAAACTCGGCACGGACTACCTCGACCTTTACCTTATTCACCGCCCGCGAGGCGATGTGAAAGGTTCGTGGCAGGCGATGGAAGAACTGTACCGCGCCGGAAAAATAAAAGCGATCGGGTTGAGTAATTTTGAACCGCATCAACTCGACGAACTGTTAAAATATGCCACGGTGGAACCCACGGTGAACCAGATTGAATCGCACGCGTTTTTTCAACAGAACGCGGCCAACGAGAACCTCAGGAAACACAACATCCGCATGGAAGCATGGGCGCCCTTTGCCGAAGGCAGAAACGGGCTTTTTTGCAACCCGACGCTGGAAGAAATAGGCCGGCAATACAACAAAACCAATGCGCAGGTCAGCCTCCGGTGGCATTACCAGCGGGGAGTGGTGGCTATTCCGAGGACATCAAAGAAGTATCACATGATGGAGAACCTGGAGATATTCGATTTCGCACTCAGCGACGCCGATATGGAAAAGATCGGCACACTAGATCTGAATATTACCCATTTTCCGGAGTGGGAATAAAGATAGAAAAGTTTAAGCACGGTGCTAAACAAAAAAACCGTGAAAAACGTTATCATAAAGCAAGAAAAACAACTTTCTTGCTTTTTTTGTATCAAAAAGAAAAAAGAATACTCCTAAAACATTATGATCATTTCGTTTATACTGGTTATCGCCGGTTTCGTGTCGTTGATTTTCGGGGCAAACTGGCTGGTGAACGGGGCATCGTCGCTGGCCAAAAAATACAACGTTTCCGATCTGGCCATCGGGCTCACCATCGTGGCATTCGGCACATCGGCGCCCGAGTTGGTGGTGAATCTCATCGCCTCTGCACAAAACCATTCCGATATTGTACTGGGCAACATCATCGGAAGCAACAATTTCAATTTGTTTATTATTTTGGGACTGGCCGCAATGATTTCGCCCATCGTGGTAAAATCGTCCACTGCGTGGAAAGAAATACCGCTGTCGTTGGCCGCAGCATTGTTGTTGGTTCTTTTGGCAAACGATTTTTTCCTCAGGCAAAACACCTATTTTTCGCGCACTGACGGCCTTATCTTGCTCGTTCTTTTTGCATTTTTTCTGTATTACGTTTTCAGGCAGATGCGCAACGAGGAGATAGACGAAACCATTGTTGTTACGCACTCGTCCTTAAAAATTTGGACGCTGATACTGTTCGGTTTGGCCGGATTGGTTGTCGGAGGACAACTGGTAGTGAGCAGCAGCATAAACATCGCAAGCGAACTGGGCGTGAGCGAAAAGATCATCGCACTCACTATTGTTGCCGCAGGCACCTCGCTTCCCGAACTGGTTACATCGGTAGTGGCAGCGCTGAAAAAGAACAGCGATATTGCCATCGGCAACGTTGTGGGCTCCAATATTTTTAACATCCTGCTGATATTGTCGCTGAGCAGCATCGTGAACCCGATTGCTTACAACGATAAATTCAACACCGACATTTTTATCCTTATCGGTGGAACTGCTGTCCTAATCCTTTTTATGATAACCGGAAAAAGAAAGAAACTCGACAGGTGGGAAGCGGCCCTTCTCTTCGTGTTCTATCTGGCCTATACCATCTATCTGGTTAGCAGGGAAGTGTAATTCCTGTCTGATGGGTACCTCAAATATCCACTTTCACAAATCCGCCGTAGTTATCTTTAAAGATACGGTCGGGGCCGTAGTAATCGAGATTGGCTCCCGCGCCGAAAGTGATTTTTTTCACCGTTAAACCCAATCGGAAATAATAGAAACTGCGGTCGTGTGCATTGGCGTTCAGGTTGTGGTTGTAAAGCGCCTGAACCTGCGTAAATAAGCGTAAATTTTCACTCAAAGCCGGTTTATATTGCAAAATGGCAATGGTTTCGGAATGCCTTTCGGGCAAGAGATTCAGGTAGGGCGTAAATACGAGTAGCCAGGTGCGATCGGCATACGAAGTATGAAAGGCGACGTTTGGCACCAACCCTTTCAGAAAATGGTATTGCAGGCCGCCCGACGCGCCAAAATTCGGATGAAACTGATAGATTAGCGAATTGACCATCACCAGTTCCGTTTTGCCATCAGCCACATCGTAGTATGCCGCCGCTGTGGTTATGTTGTTGAACCGCCATTTGCCCCAAACGGGTTTATTGAGGCTCAATGCCGCGTTCAGCCGGTTGTTTCCGAACAACAATTCAACGCCAATGGGCGGTTGTGGTTTTTCCTGTGCCGTAAGATATGAAACGGCGAAAATAAAAAAGATAAAAATTATTTTTCTCACGAAGAAACTTTATTTAAAATTACGCCCGCAAAGATACAACGTTTTGGAAAACCGTGAACGAAAAAACATCGCTAATTCGAGGGAGCGGATGATAGACTGTTAGACTTTGAGACTTTGAGACTGTTAGACTGTTAAGTGAGTTCGATGCAAGAAAAGATGTTATTATATTAAAAATAAGCTAATAAGGTTCTGTTCTACTATGTTTTAAATTCTACTAAGGTTAATAAAAATACAAATAAGGTTATTTGTTCCATTTAAAACCTTATTTTCTCCCACAACCTTAGTACAAACATGGTTGGGCAAGGATTAAAACCCTGCTTGCAGCAGGCAAGCTTATTACCTTATTTGTTATCAGCAGATTTCAACTAAAATCCTTACGTCGAACTCACTTTAGACTGTTAGACTGTTAGACTGTTAGACTTTGAGACTTTGAGACTTTGAGACTTCAGGCGCCCACTTCGGACTTCGGACATCCATCACCCATCATCCCACATCCATCATCAGCAGCATCCATCCAGCCCACAGTCTTCGCCGGGCAATTCAAACTCGATGGTGGAATGTTGCACGTTGTGTTCCTCCATCCGCGCGCGGATTTCGATTTTCAACCGGTTCAGTTCTTCCATAGACAAAGCCGCATTGAGCACCGCGTGAATGGTGAGCACGTTGTATTCGCCATCCACCGACCACAAGTGCAAATCGTGCACGCTTTCCACTTCGGGAAACGACAGCGCAATGTCCCTCACCTCATCGGTTTTAATGCTTACGGGAGCGCCTTGCAGGATGATCCGTAAACTGTCTTTGATGTTTTTATATACGTTGGATAACACGTAAACCGCTATCGCGATGGAAAGAATCGGGTCAAGGATCGGCACATTGGCAAACATCATCACAATAGCGCCAACCAGCACCGCCGCCCAGCCCAGCACGTCT
>JAQVEB010000232.1 GCA_028698105.1 Petrimonas sp.
AATTTCAAACTGCACGTTATCTTCCAATTTAATGGATTCGTTTGCCGGCGTTTCATCCAGCGCTGAGGATTGGTCATCATCGGTTGCGTCATCGTCCGTGGCCAGATTGTTCTTTTTCTTCTTTCCAACGCCAAACCGGTCGGCGCTAAGAATGATACCGAAATAGGCGCAGGTAATGAGTGTGGATGTTCCGCCACGGCTTACGAGCGGCAACGGTTGTCCCGTTACGGGGATCAGATGCACGGCCACGGCCATGTTAATGAAGGCCTGAAACGACAGGATCAATGCCGACCCAAGGATCAGGTATTTCGGGAAGAGCTTTTGGGTTTTTCGGGCGATCATGCCGGAGCGTATCAACAGAATAACGTAGAGCATGAGTACGAAAATTCCGCCGAAAAGCCCCATTTCTTCGATGATAATGGCGTAAATGAAATCGGAATAAGCCTGCGGCAGGAAGTCGCGCTCGGTGCTGTTGCCGGGAAACACACCGAAAACGCCGCCGTTGGCGATGGCTATTTTAGCGTGCGCCACCTGATAGTTGTCGTCGGTAATCACAAACCGATCTTCATCGGCCTGGTCTTTGCTGCCGCCGAAACTCTCTATACGGTTTTGCCACGTGCCCACACGGCTAAGGGCGCCTTTTTGCGTCCAATCTTCGGGAATGATCTTGAGCATGAGCACGAAAAGAACAACCAGCCCGATCCCTACGAAGGCCACTTTTGCCAGCCGCATCAGTTTTACGTTACCGATGAACATCAGTAAATAACACACAAGGAAGAGCAACAATGCCGTTGACAGGTTATCCATGCCGATAATGCCGCACACCACAACCATCAGTCCGATCATCCATTTGAACAACAACCCGTCGTTTTCGCCGTTTTGTTTGCTGAGCAAAAAGGCGATGGTACCGATGAGGGATATTTTGGCAATTTCCGAAGGCTGAATGGTAAATCCGAAAATGGATATCCAGCGCTCTGCACCATTAACCGTTGTTCCGATAAACGGGGTGAGGATCAATAAAATGATGGAACCCAACAGGATAAAAATGAGCGACGAAAAAAAACGGTACGGGATGTTGTGTATCAACAAGATAACACCCACGCCGCCGATCAGGAACATGGCATGACGCAGAATGGGTCCCCACTGGTTCTGCTGGCGGTAAACAATGGTGCTTGTAGCACTGAATACTTCAACCAGCGATATGACACACAAA
The DNA here is from genome assembly GCA_028698105.1 of Petrimonas sp. Lineage (GTDB taxonomy): Bacteria > Bacteroidota > Bacteroidia > Bacteroidales > Dysgonomonadaceae > JAQVEB01. The sequence goes on from JAQVEB010000232.1 coordinate 1,214, forward strand.
ATGATAAACACTGCCCAGATCACTTTGTCGCCTTTGAAGATTTTGGCGAAAAAGCCGCCATCAATCTCCCCTGAAAGAGGATTTTGCTTAATTGTGTTGTTGTTATCTTCAAACATATATTATGTTGTTTTTACTTGTAGTTATCATCTTCGACGCGTAACTCTTCCCATTTTGGGGAACCGGAGGGGCTACAGCCTTCTCACACATTCCTTAAACTGATCGCCACGGTCTTCGTAGTTTTTAAACAGATCGAAACTTGCGCAGCAAGGCGAGAGCAACACGGTATCGCCTTTTTCGGCCAACCGGTAGGCTTTATCTACGGCTTCCTGCATGGAATGCGCATCGTGCGTGTCGGGAACTTTCCCGTCGAAAAAAGCATGCAGCTTGCTATTGTCGGCACCCAGATAAATCAGTGCGCGCGCTTTCTGTTTCACCAAATCTTCTATTTCGGTATAATCGTTGCCTTTGTCCGTACCACCCAGAATCAATACCACTTTCGTGCGCATGCTTTGCATGGCGTACCAGCAGGAATTCACGTTGGTGGCTTTGCTGTCGTTGATGTATTGCACACCACGCACGATGGCCACTTTCTCCAACCGGTGCGGCACGCCCCGGAAATCGGTGAGCGATTGGCGTAAATTTTCATCGGTAATATCGAGCAATTTCGCTACAATGCCGGACGCCAATGAGTTGTACAGATTATGCATTCCCTGCAATGCCAGTAATTCCTGCTCCATGCTAAAAACATTCTCTTTTGCGTGAATAAAAATCTTATGGTTATCGGTAAACGCACAGGCGTTATCTTTTTTTGTCTCGCAAAAACCGTATAACGCAGCCGAGGGTTTCAGCTTTTCTATTTCGCGCGTTACTACCGGATCATCAACCCAGTAAACGAACGCATCGTTTACCGTTTGGTTGCGGATGATACGCATCTTCGCATCCACATAATTTTGCATGTTGTGATCGTACCGGTCCAAATGATCGGGCGTGATGTTCATCAACACGGCAATATTCGCTTTGAAATCGTACATGTTATCGAGCTGAAAGCTGCTTAACTCCAGCACGTAGTAATCGAAGTCTTTCTCGGCGACTTTTCGCGCGAAGCTGGCGCCGATGTTTCCGCCCAACCCCACGTTCAATCCGGCCGATTTTAGGATGTGGTAGATGAGGCTCGTGGTGGTGGTTTTGCCGTTGCTTCCGGTAATACAGATCATTTTGGCATCGGTGTAACGGCCCGCAAATTCAATTTCGGAGATCACGTGAATGCCTTTCGCGATCACTTTTTGCATAAGCGGAACGGTATCGGGAATGCCGGGACTTTTCACGATCTCGTGCGCAGCGAGTATTTTCTCTTCGGTATGACCGCCTTCTTCAAAAGCAATGTTATAATCAATGAGCGTTTGCCGATGTTCCTCTTTTAACTTTCCGCTATCGGACAAAAACACATCGAACCCTTTGGCTTGCGCCAAAATTGCGGAACCTACGCCGCTTTCGCCACCACCCAATATTATTAATTCATAATTCATAATGCAGAATGCATGATTATGTGATTATTATTTATCTTTTTTTGAAGTATTTATAATGGCGGTAAGTATTTTAATTATTTCTATGCAATCACCATCAATACTTTCATATTCATCTTTCGTCAAATAATCGGTTTCCGTAAATATTTCAAGCCAAAAATCGGTCTCACTTGCTTCTTTTAGCGCAATATTCATTTTCGATTCAAAATCCTTTTTGCTCTGCGCTCTTACCGCTTCGTGAACATTTGCCCCAACACTTGTTCCGCATCGCAATAACTGACGAAACAATACCTCAATTGCACCTTTGTTTTGCTTTTGTAAATGTTGATACAAACTGATAATGCGAATGGCAAACTTTTTTGTTTTTTCTGTAATAATGTTGTCCGTTTTCATAAAATTATGCATTTTGAATTCTTAATTATGAATTGGGTTTTATCTCATCTTCAACGTAGCCATAGCCAGCACGGCCAAAATCATCCCGATGAGCCAAAAACGAGAAACAAGTTTGGGTTCGGGTATGGGAATGTACGGTTTTTGTATCATCGCATCTATACTGCCGTTACCCTGTTTCTGAAAATGATGATGTAGCGGCGTCATTTTGAAAACGCGTTTGCCCGCACCGTATTTTCGTTTCGTATATTTGAAATAGGTTACCTGCAAAATCACCGACAAAGCTTCAACGAAAAACACGCCGCAAAGGATGGGAAGCAGTAACTCCTTGTGGATCAATACAGCAAACACACCGATGATTCCTCCAAGCGTGAGACTCCCCGTATCGCCCATGAAAACCTGCGCCGGATAGGCGTTGTACCACAGGAAACCTACGGTAGCGCCCACGAAGGCAGCCGCAAAGACCATCAACTCATCGCTTCCGGGGATGTACATGATGTTGAGATACGAAGCAAAGTCCACGCGCCCCGACACGTACGCCAAAATACCCAGCGCGACGCCAATGATGGCCGAAGAGCCCGAAGCGAGCCCGTCCAGTCCGTCGGTGAGGTTGGCGCTGTTGGATACTGCCGTAACGATCAGAATAACGATGACCACGAAAATAATCCACACCGCCTCGTCGGCAAAATCGCCCATAAACGATACCAGCGAACGGTAATCGAGGTTGTTGTTTTTCATAAACGGGATGGTGGTTTTCGTCGTCTTTATATCTTCGCCTCTGTACTGAACCTGCTGAATAACGTTATCCACCCGCACTTCGGTATTTTCGCGCGAAACGATATCGGGATTCAAAAACATCACCAAACCAACGATCAATCCCAGACCGACCTGCGCCACAACTTTTATTTTCCCTTTCAGCCCTTCTTTATCTTTCTTGAATACTTTGATGTAATCATCGGCAAAACCCAACGCGCCCAGCCATATCGTACTCACGATCATCAGCAGGATGTAAATATTCCCGAGTTTACCGAAAAGCAGAATAGCGATCAAAATGGAAAAAATGATGATCACTCCACCCATGGTTGGTGTTCCGCGTTTGCTGTATTGCCCCTCCAGATCGAGGTTACGAATGGTTTCGCCGATCTGCCTTTTTTGAAGCCTGTTGATAATTCTTCTGCCCGCTATAATGCCGAACAGCAACGCAAGGATTGCAGCCATAGCCGCCCGGAAAGTAACGTATTGAAACATACCGGCTCCGGGAAAATTGATTTGGTCTAAATATTGAAAAAGATAGTATAACATAACAATTACTCAATTTATCAATGTGCCAATGTGCCAATGTGCCAATACGCACCCAAATTGGCACATTGGCATATTACACAATTAGTTCATTATTTTTTCCACTTCCTCTTTATCATCAAAATGATGTTTCACGCCTTTTATTTCCTGATAATCTTCGTGTCCTTTTCCCGCGATGAGAATTACATCGCCGGGATTCGCCAGCGCACAAGCTGTTTTTATCGCTTCCCTGCGATCCACGATGGAAAGAACCGCATTCTGCTCATCATCCGACAACCCTGCCAGCATATCGTTCAGAATATCCTGCGGTTCTTCGAACCGCGGATTGTCCGAAGTGAAAATGGCTTTATCGCTCAACTCCACGGCTTCGCGCGCCATAATGGGGCGCTTGGTTTTGTCGCGGTTTCCGCCGCAACCCACCACGATGATAATGTCGCCTTTTTTGTCCAGCACTTCGTGAATGGCGTTGAGCACGTTGGTGAGCGCGTCGGGCGTGTGCGCATAATCCACGATGGCGGTAAAACCTTTCGGCGAACGCAAGGTTTGGAAACGTCCGGCCACGGGTTTCAGGAACGATAAAGTCTTCAGCACTTCATCGGCATTCAACCCCAGCAGCACGCTTGCGCCGTAAACCGCCAGCAGGTTATAGACGTTGAAAACACCCACGAACTGCACAAAAAGCTGTTTGCCGTTGAATTCCAGATCGGTTCCGTCGAAGTGTTTCTCGAAAATACGAGCTTTGAAATCGGCCAGCCCTTTCACGGAATAAGTATATTTCCGAGCCTTGGTGTTTTGCAACATTACCGGGCCGTTTTTATCGTCGGCGTTTGTCAGCGCAAAAGCATCCGAAGGAAGATCATCAAAAAACTGTTTCTTCACGTTCCGGTATTCCAGC
>JAQVEB010000012.1 GCA_028698105.1 Petrimonas sp.
GGTTCACGAGAAGGCGAAAAAATATAAGAACAGGCTTCAACTCAAATATCAATCATCGGATGGCAAATGGGAACAAATGTCGTGGACGGAATTTTCGGATTTCGTTATGAAAACGGCACGCGCTATGGCCGAAATGGGAATTGAGCCCGGCAACAATATCGGTGTTTATTCGCAAAACATGGAAAAATACCTGATCACCGATTTCGCGGCGTATGCCAACAGAGCGGTTATGGTTCCCATGTATGCCACCGCTTCGCCGTCGCAGGTTGCGTACATCGTGAACGATGCCCGGATAGAAACCATCTTTGTGGGTGAACAGTTTCAATACAACAATGCATATAAGGTGCAAAAGGAAAATGATGTTCTCAAAAAATTGATCGTTTTCGATAATAATGTGGTACTTAATCCCGATGATAAAACCTCCGTTTACTTCGAGGATTTTATCACTACGGGTGAGAATTCGCAATCCGAAGCGCTTGTGAAAGTGCGACTGAAACAGTTGAAGGATACCGATTTGGCAACCATTATTTATACATCTGGAACCACCGGGGAACCCAAAGGGGTGATGCTCACGCACGAAAACTACATGGAAGCTTTCAGAATTCACGAGCCGCGGCTTACGGAATATTCGGATAAAGACCTGTCCATGTGTTTTCTTCCGCTCACACACATCTTCGAAAAAGCCTGGACGTACCTGTGCATGGAAAACGGCATTGCGATCGCCATCAATAAAGACCCGAGCAAAATTCAGGAAACCCTCAAGCAGATACGCCCTACGCTTATGAGCAACGTGCCGCGTTTTTGGGAGAAGGTGTACGATGGTATTCAGGAGCGCATTGAGTCTTCGTCGGGTTTCATCAAATGGTTGTTTAACGACGCCGTGAAAACGGGTCGCAAACACAACCTGGCATTTAAAAACGAGGGCAAAAAACCGCCCATGAGCAACTCCATCAAGTTTTTTCTTTATCAGAATACCGTCTATCGGCTGATTAAACGGGCGGTGGGAATTGATCGCGGGAATTTTTTCCCGGTGGCAGGCGCCCCGCTTTCCGATGTTATCAATGAATTTATGCAATCCATTGATGTTCATATTATTTACGGCTACGGCCTGTCGGAAACTACGGCCACGGTAAGTTGCTTCCCGCACATCGGTTTCACCATTGGTACAGTGGGTAAAGTAATGCCGGGTGTGGACGTGAAAATCGGTGAGGAAAATGAAATTCTGGTGAAGGGTAAGACCGTGATGCTCGGCTATTACAACAAACCCGAAGCAACGAAGGCCGTTTTTACCGACGATGGTTATTTCAGAACCGGCGATGCGGGATCATTGACGGCCAACAACGAAATTATCCTGACGGACAGGATCAAAGACTTGTATAAAACATCAAACGGTAAATATATTGCGCCCCAAATGATCGAAACCAAAATTGCGGAAGATAAATTTATTGACCAAATTGCCGTTATCGGGAACGACCGTAAGTTTGTAAGTGCGCTCATCGTGCCTAATTTTGATGCGCTGAAAGAATATGCGGCCGAAAACAACATTCCCTTCACCACGAACGTCGATTTAATCAATAATGCTGATGTTCATTCGTTTATATACGGCCGTGTAGAAATGAAACAGGCCGATTTTACTTCGTATGAAAAAATAAAACGCTTCACGCTGCTACCCGAACCCTTTAGTATGCAGGCAGGCGAGTTAACGAACACCCTCAAGCTCCGGCGAAAGGTGATTCTGGAAAAATACGCCGCAATGATTGACAAAATGTACGAAGCATAAAAAGCACTTTTTTAAACATGCATTCTTGATTATCAATTGTCAATTTTCAATTAAATAAGTACCTTTGCACCGTTTTTTAAAAAAGAAAAGCAATGGATTACAATTTCGGAGAAATAGAAAAACGGTGGCAACAGTTCTGGATTGACCATCAAACGTACAAGGTCACGGAAGATACAACGAAACCCAAATTTTACGTACTCGACATGTTCCCCTATCCATCGGGGGCGGGATTGCACGTAGGTCATCCGCTCGGGTATATTGCTTCCGATATTTTTTCGAGATTCAAACGCCTGCAGGGATTTAACGTACTTCACCCCATGGGTTACGATGCCTACGGCCTTCCTGCGGAACAATATGCCATTCAAACCGGGCAACATCCGGCCATTACCACCAAAAACAACATTGCCCGCTATCGCGAGCAACTGGATAAAATCGGTTTTTCATACGACTGGAGCCGCGAAGTGCAAACCTGCGACCCCGATTACTATAAATGGACGCAATGGGCATTCATTAAAATGTTCCATTCCTATTATTGCAATCAGGCGCAACAGGCGCGTCCCATTGAAGAACTCATCGAAGTTTTCTCCGCTCAGGGAACCAAAGGAATGGATTTGGCCTGCACCGAGCCGATGAATTTCACCGCCGAGGAGTGGAATGCCAAAACCGAAAAAGAAAAGCAGGAAATTCTGATGAATTACCGCATCGCCTATCTGGGCGATACCATGGTAAACTGGTGTCCCGCTTTGGGGACTGTTCTTGCCAACGACGAAGTGAGCGAAGGCGTCTCCATTCGCGGCGGATATCCCGTGGAGCAAAAGAAAATGCGTCAGTGGTGCCTGCGCGTATCGGCTTACGCGCCTCGTTTACTCGAAGGACTCGATAGCGTGGATTGGACTGAATCGCTGAAGGAAACGCAACGGAACTGGATTGGGCGAAGTGAAGGTGCGGTGATGCACTTTGACCTCGTTTCGCCGGAGACCTCCCCCTTTCCCCCACCAGCAGAGGGCGGAGAAGAGACCTCTCCCCCAACCCCTCTCCACAAGAGAGGGGAAAGCCAACCCGAAAATAACAAAGGCTTTTTTAAACCCACCACCAATAAAGAGCAGTGGAAATTGTTAATTAATATTGCAAAAGAATACCGATCGAACCAAACTGAATCCGAAGACATTCTGTGGCAAGCATTAAGAGCCGGAAAAATTGGTTATAAAATCCGCCGTCAGCACATTGTGGATGGCTACATCGCAGATTTCATCAATTTAGAAAAAAGCGTTATCATCGAAGTTGATGGGGGAATTCATCTAACGAAGGAACAAAAAGAAAAAGATGATTTCAGAACAAGTGTATTGGAGCAATGTGGTTTCAGTGTACTTCGTTTCACAAACCAAGAAGTTTTAACTGATGTTCAGTTAGTTGCAAATAAAATAAAGAATTTCTTAGATTTGTTATCATCTGCGAGAGAAAAAACTTCGCAGTCCGCACCCCTCTCTCGTGGAGAGGGGCAAGGGGAGAGGTCGGGCTTTGATATCTTCACCACCCGTGCCGACACCATTTTCGGCGTTACCTTTATGGTTCTTGCCCCCGAAAGCGAACTGGTAGAACAACTTACTACCGACGAACAACGCGAAGCCGTGCAGGTTTATCTCGATAAAACCAAAAAGAAAACCGAGCGCGAACGCATTGCCGATAAATCGGTTACCGGTATTTTCTCGGGCTCGTATGCTACGCATCCGTTCACGGGCGAACCGCTTCCGATATGGATTTCGGATTATGTGCTGGCCGGTTACGGAACAGGAGCGATCATGGGAGTTCCGGCACACGACAGCCGCGACTACGCTTTTGCCAAACATTTTAATTTACCCATTGTTCCGTTGATCGAAGGTTGCGATGTTTCGGAAGAAAGTTTCGATGCCAAAGAAGGCATTATGATAAATTCCGGTTTCCTCAACGGAATGACGGTAAAAGAAGCCATCCCTGCTGCCATTGACGAAGTGGAAAAACGCGGACTCGGATTCCGGAAGGTCAATTATCGCTTGCGCGACGCTATTTTCAGCCGTCAGCGTTACTGGGGCGAACCGTTCCCGATCTATTACAAGGACGGAATGCCGTACACCATCAGCGAAAACGATTTGCCGCTCGAACTTCCCGAAGTGGATAAATTCCTTCCTACGGAAACCGGCGAACCGCCGCTCGGCCGCGCGAAAAACTGGAGTTACCTCCCCTCTGCCCCCTCCACAAGAGGGAGAGAAAGCTCCGATGAAACTTTGGGAAATAATTTGAGAGAGGTAAAAGATTTCGGTGATGATTCATCGCAGTCGTCTCCCTCTCTTGTGGGGAGGGTCGGGGAGGGGTACCCGCTCGAACTTTCCACCATGCCCGGCTTCGCCGGTTCATCGGCGTACTATCTGCGCTACATGGATCCGCACAACGATGAGGCGTTGGTCTCCCGGCAAGCCGACGAGTACTGGCGAAATGTGGACCTTTACATCGGCGGAACCGAACACGCCACAGGCCATTTGATCTACAGCCGGTTCTGGAATAAATTCCTGTTCGATTTGGGCGTTTCGTGCGAAGAAGAGCCGTTTAAAAAACTCGTGAATCAGGGAATGATTCAGGGGCGGAGCAATTTTGTGTATCGCATCAAAGACACTAATACGTTTGTTTCCCTTAACCTCAAAGATCAATACGATGTTACGCCCATTCATGTGGATGTGAACATCGTACACAACGATGTTCTGGATATCGAAGCGTTTCGCAACTGGAATCCCGAATACAAAAACGCCGAATTCATTCTCGAATACCCCACTCCGGCCCTCCCCGTAAGGGAGGGAGGTAACCCTAATTCAACTTCATCGAAGATGTCTTCCCCTCTTGTGGAGGGGATTGAGGGGAGGTATATCTGTGGCTGGGCAGTCGAAAAAATGTCAAAATCCATGTACAACGTGGTAAATCCCGACGATATCGTGGAAAATTACGGCGCCGATACGCTGCGGTTGTACGAAATGTTCCTCGGGCCGCTGGAGCAATCCAAACCGTGGGACACCAACGGAATTGACGGAGTGCACCGTTTTTTGAAGAAACTGTGGAATCTGTTCTACGCTGGTGATGAATTGACGGTTTCGGACGAAAAACCATCGAAAGAAGAATTGAGATCGCTGCACAAACTCATCAAAAAAGTGACCTGGGATATCGAAAACTTTTCGTTCAATACATCGGTTTCGGCGTTTATGATTTGCGTGAACGAGCTTACGTCGCTCAAAAGCAACAAGAAAGCTGTTTTAAGCGATTTGTTGGTTCTTTTGGCGCCTTTTGCCCCGCATATCGCGGAGGAATTGTGGCATGTTATCGGGAACCAAACTACGGTTTGCGATGCAAAATGGCCTGAACACAACGAGGAGTATCTGAAAGAAGATTCGTTCGCGTACGCCATCTCGTTTAACGGAAAAGCACGTTTCGTGATGGAATTTCCGGCCGATGCAACCACTCAGGAAATAGAGAAAGCGGCGTTGGAACACCCTACATCCCAAAAATGGATGGAGGGAAAAACACCGAAAAAGATCATTATTGTGCCCAAGAAAATCGTTAACGTGGTAATTTGACGATATGAATAAGCTGCCCGAATTCAGCCTGAAAAAATTCTACTGGAAAGATTATCTCAACATAATCTTAGGTACTTTTATGTACGCACTTGGTGTTACGCAATTCATTGTTCCTCATAAATTTGTGATGGGCGGTCTGACGGGTGCAGCCGTATTGCTGAATTACGCGTTCAATTTTCCCGTCTCCCTTTCTGTGTTGGTTATGAACACGCTACTGCTGATTATTTCGTTCAGAATACTCGGGACGGAATTTCTTGTGAAGACCGTTGTCGGAGTGGGAGCGCTCACTTTTTTTATCGGGATGTTCGAGTGGTTTAACTGGACACCTATCATGATGGACGAACCGATTATGGCCGGTTTGATCGGTGCAATCATCGGCGGAGCCGGGGTGGGATTGGTGATGTCGGTAAACGGAAGCAGCGGTGGCACCGATATCATTGTTTTGGTTATCAATAAATACCGGAATATTACGCCCGGGCGTACAATGCTTTTTGTGGACCTGATCATTATCTCGGCTTCTTTTCTCATTTTCAGAAGCGTAGAAACCATTGTTTACGGTATTATCATTATCGCGGTGATGTCCACATCGGTTGACTGGATATTGAACGGGATCCGGCAATCGGTGCAATTTTTTATTTTCTCATCGCGTTACGAAGAAATTGCCACGCAGATCAACCTGCAGTTACACCGCGGCTGCACTGTGCTCAATGCTACCGGCTGGTACTCCAAGAACGAACAGAAAGTACTGTTGGTGATGGCTAAGCGAAACGAATCCACTTCCATATTCAGACTCGTGAAATCCATTGATGGTAACGCATTCGTCTCACAAGCCTCGGTTATCGGTGTTTATGGAAAGGGTTTCGATAAGATAAAATAAAATGAGGTTTTACTCCTTTATAACGTATTTTTGTTATTTTTGCAACCTTACACAAACACACATTATCATCGCTATGAAAAAAAATCTGTGTCTCTCCATTTTAACATTACTTCTTCCATTTTTTCTTTCGGCGCAACTTTCGGAACTTCATCTCAACAATAACTGGAAAGCAAAACGTGTTTCAGATGTAAATTTGAGCGGAGAGCAACTCACAACTCGTGGTTTTTCCCCTTCGGGATGGATGGAGGCTGTTGTGCCCGGAACCGTTCTGACAACGCTTCTTCATAACAATCAGATTCCCGACCCGTTTTTCGGAATGAACAATAACCTGATTCCTGATGTGTATGATACGGGACGCGGCCATTATACCTATTGGTTTTACAACGAATTTGATACTCCTGCAATGGACAAAAATTCGCAGGTGTGGCTTTCATTCCGGGGATTGAATTATTTTGCCGATTTTTATTTGAACGGACATCGGTTGAACGCGAAAACTCACGAGGGAATGTACTTGCGCGAGAAATTCAACATCACTCCGTATCTGAATAAAAAAGGCAAAAATAGGCTGGCTGTTTGGGTGGCTCCGCCCGATCCGGTGGGAAATCCCGAACGAGGACAAGCCGGCGACGGTATGATCGCCAAAAATGTGACGATGCAGTTTACGGCAGGCTGGGACTGGATTTGTCCGATTCGTGACCGCAATACCGGAATCTGGGACAAGGTAACGCTCGAAGTTACCAAAGCGGTGGATATCCGCCATCCGTACATCGAGACTTCCGTTCCGGGCAAACGAACACCGGGCGGAAATCAAGCGTCTGCTTTTGTAAAACCTTCGGTTGAGGTGAAAAATACATCGGGAAAACGGGTAACCGGAACGCTGACAGCCACACTGGAAGGTATTCAGAAATCGGTTAAAGTAACGCTGAGCCCGTTCGAAGAAAAAACTGTGGTTATCCCCGGATTTGAAGTGAAAAATCCACGGTTGTGGTGGCCAAACGGCATGGGAGAGCAGCCGCTCTACAACATAAAAATTGATTTTAAAACCGGCAATTCGAAAAGCGATTCCGAGACAGTTACTTTCGGTATCCGGGAAACGGGAAATTATTTCGATACAGCCGTCAAAGCGCAGGTTTTCACGGTAAACGGACAGAAAGTGTTTATTAAAGGTGGCAACTGGATTGCATCGGATGCGTTGCTTCGGTTATCGAAAGAGCGGTATGGAGCTGAGGTCAGGTTGCACGCCGGAATGAACATGAATATGATCCGCATTTGGGGCGGCGGCCTTACCGAACGTTCCGAATTTTACGAAGCGTGCGATAAATACGGTATTCTGGTGTGGCAAGACCTGTGGATTACCGGCGACGGCAACGGTGAATGGGAAGATAAAGTGAAAAAAGAATCGCAGGAAGTCAGGAAAAAATACCCCGACAACCATGCGTTGTTCCTGGAATCGGTAGTGGATCAGGTGAAAATGCTTCGCAATCATCCCAGTTTGTACCTTTGGTGTGGCGGGAACGAAACCTATCCGCCCGATGATATTTTGCAGGCGCTCGAAAACGATATTTTTCCGAAGTACGATCCCAAACGGTTCTTTCTGGATAAATCCACTTCGCCCAAACTGATGACCAATTCCATCGGCGGTGTGGGCGACGGGCCTTACGGAATCCGCGAGCCGGAGGATATCTTCAACACACGATCTTTTCCCTTCAATCCCGAAACCGGTTCCATCGGAATTCCCAATTACGAAGGGTTAAAGAAAATTATTCCCGAAAATGAGTTGTTCCCTCCCGTGGATTCGGCGCTCAGCGAAAGCTGGCGTTACCACAAATTTATCCCGTTAAACAATTTCCCCGACCGGTACGGAAAAGTGAAGGACGCAAAGGATTTCTGTGTGAAATCGCAATTGGTTCAATACGAGCAATACCGGGCGTTGCAGGAAGCGTTCAATTACAAAATGTGGGATTGGTACACGGGTATGCTGGTGTGGAAAAACCAAAATCCGTGGACGGCATTGCGCGGCTCGTTTTACGATTATTACCTCGACTACAACGGCGGATATTTCGGATTTAAGCACGCCGCTGCGCCGGTTCATATTCAGTTGAACCTGAACGATTCATCGGTTTGTGTATTAAATCAAACGGCTGCCGATGTAAAGGATGTTACAGCCGTTGTGCGGTTATACGGCTTGCACGGTAACTTGATCTCCAAACAAACACACGAACTGGATATCGCCTCAAATCAAGTGAAACTGCTCGATAAAATACGGTTGCCGGAGGCAAAAGGTGTGTTTTTCCTGAAACTGGAACTGAAGAAAGCGGGTAAAGCAATCGATGAAAATTTGTATTGGTTGACCAATACACCCCGTTCGTACGAAAAACTGAATGAACTGAAGAAAACAGACGTAACCGTTTCGCTTCGCGAAAAAAATCAAGGAAAGATTTCTGTGCAACTATCCAATCAATCCAAAGAGTCGGCTTTCTTTATCCGCCTGAAAACAGTGAACGAAAAGAACGAGCTTATTTTACCTACCTATTTTTCGGATAATTATATTACGCTGCTCCCTCGCGAAAGCAAAATCCTTGAAATGGAATTGCCTTCGGCAAATGTTCAAAATGCGAGACTTGTTGTTGAGGGGTGCAATGTGGAGGAGAAAATTGTGCAATTGTAGGGTGATTTTATATCATTATTCCGAAAACTGTTCACAATTTGGTTTTTTTGAAACCCACGTTAACTGTTTGCTTCTCTGTATTCTTTGGGAGTCTTCGTATATTTCTTAAAAAACTCTCTGTAAAAATAGGTTTTATTATTAAAACCTGATGCGTACATGGTTTCCTGAACGGTTTGATTAGTGGTACGCAATAGTTTTGCGGCATGCTTTAGACGAATGGAACGAATAAATTCTGTTGGAGTCTTTTTTGTAATTTCTTTTATTTTGCGGTAAAGCTGTATTTTGCTGATTGCTGTTTCGTTCGCTATGAAGTCTATTGTGAGTTCTTCGTTATCTAAATTTTCATAAATAATTTTTGTAATATGAAGTATAATATCCTTGTCTTCCTTGCGGATAAGGCTACCTTCGTATTGCTCGAAGTCGGAATAAGGAGAATTGCTATATTCTTTCAATTTGTCTTTTTTGTGAAGAAGACTTTCTACTATTACTTCCAAATGACGGAAGTTGAAAGGTTTATTGATGTATGCGTCGGCACCCACTTCGAATCCTTCAATTTGACTTTCAATTGAACTTTTCGATGATAAAAGTATGATGGGAATATGGCCGGTGAATTCCTGGGTTTTCATTATTTTTACAAATTCCACACCATTCATTTCCGGCATAACAATGTCGCTGATGATCAATATCGGGCGTTGCATATTCACAATGCGTAAAGCTTCTTTTCCGTTAGAAGCTTCCACAATTGTGTAATTCGGACTCAAAAGATCAGTTATCATTGAACGTATCTCTTGATCATCCTCAACTACTAGGATAAACGAATCGGTCGAATGGAAATTTTTGTTGGTTGATTTGCTTTCTTCCGTCCGGGGATCGATTCCTATCCGTTTGCTCGGCTTCAATGGTTCTGAATCGGTTTTTTGATTTACTTGTACCGCTAGCCCCGTTATCAACTCCAAATTCGGAAGACAAACCTCGAATAGAGTGTATGTCTTCCCATCACTTTCAACGCGGATATCTCCTTCGAGAACATTTGCTACACTTTTACACAAAGCCAGCCCGATACCATGTCGGGGATAATCACCTATGGAAGCTTGTTTCTCAAGACGGTTCAAGACTTCGAACCTGTCAAATAAAGCATCGTAATATTCCGTTTTAACGCCGGTGCCACCATTTTTAATCGAAATCCACAGTTTGTCGTTCTCGGTTCTGACGTTAATTTCGATGTGTTCTTCTTCAGGAGTGTATTTTACGGCATTCGATAGCAAATTGAAAATAATTTTTTCAAGATTGTTCCTGTCCGTATTCCATGTTATGTTTTCATCGGGTAAAAAATCGATTGTGTAATTGATTTTTTTCTGCTCAAGTATTTCGATGAAGTTATCCATTGCATATTTGATCAATTCAGGAATATCAACCGTTTCAATTTTAAGTTTTAGGTGTCCGGTTTCTGCTTTCCTGAACTCTACAAGTTGTTCAATCAAATTTTGCATTCTTTCGGAGTTTGACTTTATTACTTGTAAGTATTTTTTTGTATAACTGTTTGTTTCTTCCCTCATCAGTTTATCGCAAGGTCCATATATAAGGGTTAAAGAGTTGGAGAATTCGTGGGCGATATTAGTAAAAAAACGAAGTTTTCCTTGATGGATTTCTTCTGCTTTTTGTTTTTCCAATTCTTTCATTCTTATATCGTTATTAAGTTTTAAACGATACAAAATCAACTTTCGGATAATTGCAGCGATGCCCAAGAATAAAACGAAATAAAACAAATAAGCTAAATTACTTTTCCACCATGGCGGAGTCATTTCTATTGGTAAATTGAACAGTGTTTCACTCCATACTTTATTTGCATTGCTGGCCTTCACCTTAAGCAGATATTTTCCTTTTGGCAAATTGGTGAAAACAATGGCGTTAGATGTACCCAAGTTAACCCAATCATCGTGAAATCCCTCTAACATATATGCTATCTCGCATTTGGGCGAAGCCAAGTAGTCAATGGGTATAAAACGGAAGCTGAATGACTTGTGTTTGTGGGACAAAGTGAGAACTTTGGCTTTTTCCTTTCGCACAAGATAATCGGACAAATGGACCTCGGTATTATCCACATAAAAGGCATCCAGCCACAGTTGCGGCGTATATTCGTTTTGCAGGATTTCAAGAGGGTTAAACTCATTGAATCCATTGATTCCTCCAAAATAAAAAAAAGGAGAACGTGGACTTGAATAATAAGATCCATCCGAAAATTCGTTATCTTGCAATCCATCGTTTGCGAAATACGAAATAATACGGTAGGAATCTTCTCCGTCTCCGTTGGGGATAAGTTTAGCAAGTCCGTTATTGGTGCTGACCCACAAATTATTATTCTTGTCTTCTAAAATGCCATGAATTGTGTTGTTAGGCATTCCGTTTTTTTCACTGAAATTAAAGATTACGGGCTCTTTACCATCCAATATGAGTTTGTTCAAACCCATACTGGTGCCTGCCCATAAATTTCCCTTATTGTCCTCGTGTAGGCATAGCACATCGTCGCTACTGAAATTATTTTCGGAGAATTTAAATACTTCAAATTTTTCGTTATTGATATTAAACCTGTTAACTCCTCCTCCACGGGTAGCTATCCACAAATGTGTATTGTCGTCTTTTATAATCGAGTAAACGATATTATTACTCAGGGATAATCCTTTTTCACTGAAAATAAATTGTTTGTAATCGGTAACCTTGTATGGGGTTGCAGAAAGGTCGATTTTCAATTTATACATTCCATATCCGCTTGTTCCAACCCATAAAATATGGTCGTCATCCGGTAAAATAGCGTAAATAGACGAAAGCATTAAGTTTTTCGGGATATCCAATCTGCTAATATTTCCTAATCTTGTATCGTAATAATTGATTCCGTTTCCGTCTGTCCCAATCCAATATTCATTTTCAAAACCTTTTACGATTTTAAATACTGAATTACTTAATAATCCGTTTTCTATACTGAATCTGTTGTTGAGTTTTAATTCTCCGGCTTTCAGGTCTCTGATAAAGGTATGTATCCCCGATCCTTTGGTACCTACCCAAAGCATTTGGTTATCGTCTGTGAAAAAAGTTCTCACGGCGGCATTTCCGAAGTTTGGAATATTCTCCGAAAAATAAACCCGGAATTTTTCATCGGAAGGAATAATTTTATAAACTCCTTTCATATCGGTACCAACCCATATAATATTCTGACTGCCGCCATATACATCCAAAACGGGTATGTCTTTTATCACGGGCTCCACGCCGGTATTAAAAGTGTATAGGTACAATCCTTTTGACGTACCTATATATATTGATTCTTTACTGAATTCGATGTCGTTTATATAACCGATTTCGTTTCCAACGAAAAGTAACTGGAGTTTATCCTTTAGTACATCATATACATAAATGCTATGATCTGTCGTCTGAAAAAGTATTTGATCTGATTTAAAGTTAAAAACATTCTCGATGCCGTTCAATGAAAATTCACTTATTTCATGTACGCTTAAACGATCTTCTTCTGTTTTAATTTTAACCGAATACAAGGATTTTTCTTTTGTCAATATCCATAAATTGTCATTGTTGTCGAATAAAATTTTGTGAATATTCAATTTTTCACTGATACCCAGTGACTTAAACATACTCTTCTCTGAATCGAAATAATACAAACCTTGTTGATAAACGGAGGCAACAATCTTACCTTGAGAGTTTCTTGCGATTAAATACGAGTGTTCGTTTGTTATTTCTCGACTTAGTGAATCAACGAAGAAACGTTCGAAAACCTATTCTTTTATTTTGAATCGGTTTATACCGATGTCTGTGGCTACCCACAAATAATCTCTTTTTTCTTCAATAATATTACGGATGATATTGTTGCTGATGCTTTGAATATCTCCGGGCGAAGGTTTATAAACTTTAAATTCTTTGCCGTTATATAAATTCAGTCCGTCCCATGTCCCGAACCACATCAACTGATTGGAATCCTGATAAATTACGTTTATGGAACTATTCGATAGCCCATCGTTGTTTGTCAGGGTTTTAATGTCAAAATCAATTGCGTAACCGGCTACTGAGAGTAAAAGAAAAAATATGCTGATAATCTTTTTCATTCTCGGATGACGTTTATCTCGCTCGTTTTTACAAGAAATGGTTTTTGAATTTTTTCTCGCATTTTTTAAGAAAAGTGATGCATTCCTATAAATACAAATTTACACAATTTCTGGAGAAGACTTGTATAAAAACATGTAAATTTAGGTTGTTTCAAAGTAGGAAAAAAGTACATTATTCTTTAAAAAGAGTATATTTTTTTAATTGAAAGATATGTGTACTAGTTTGAAAGTGTAGGATACCGTTTTAAAATTTAAGCACATTAATTTTGATTACGTTTTTTAAAAATATTATATCATGGACATTGCAAGACGCTACAACGAAAATCCATTATTGCATCCTTCAGATTTTAGGCCGGGAATCAAAGGGATGGAAATAACTTGTTTACTCAATCCCGGTGTATTTAGAATGAACGGAAAAACGTGGCTCTTGATGCGCGTGGCTGAACGACCGAAACAATTGGATCAGAAAATAAGTTTTCCCGTTTATAATGAAGAAGGGAAAATAGAAGTATTGATTTTTGACAAAACAGACCCTCAATTGGATGCTTCAGACCCTCGCGTAATAAAATACAAAGGACAAAATTATCTCACTACGCTCTCATATTTGCGGTTGGTGTGTAGCGACGACGGAATACATTTTCGCGAAGATCCGGCGTATCCGCCCGTTTTTGGAGAAGGAATGTTGGAGTCATTCGGCATAGAAGATTGTCGCGTGACAACGATGGAAGACGGCTTTTTTCTCACCTATACAATGGTATCGCCTATGGCGGTGGGAGTTGGGCTGATTATTACAGATGATTTCAAAACTTATGAAAGGAAAGGAATGATATTCCCTCCGCACAATAAAGATTGTGCCATTTTTGAGGAAAAAATCAATAACAAGTACTATGCATTGCACCGACCAAGCAGTCCCGAATTAGGCGGAAATTATATTTGGTTGGCAGAATCTCCCGATAGAATTCATTGGGGAAATCATAAGTGCATTGCAGTTAACCGTGAAAACAGTTGGGACTCGGCACGCGTGGGTGCAGGTGGTTCACCTATTAAAACACCGCAAGGATGGCTCGAAATATATCACGGGGCAAACGCCGATCATAGGTATTGTTTGGGTGCATTGTTGCTGGATTTAAACGATCCGTCTAAAGTGTTGGCCCGAAGCGTGGAACCGATTATGGAACCAATTGCTGAATATGAAAAGACCGGATTTTTCGGTAATGTTGTTTTCACGAACGGTCATTATGTAGAAAATGATACCATCAAAATGTATTATGGTGCAAGTGATGAGGTTATTTGTGGCGCAGAGTTTTCAATCCAAGAAATTTTAGATTCATTAAAATAATAATATGTCGAAAAACATAGGGGGAGAATACCATTTTTTCCGCTCTCAGCCGCTGAATATAAGAACGCTACTTGTAACAAATATGTTGTATGCTCTTATATTGCCTATTATCGAAATTTTTGTCGGGGCATACATTATGCGTAATACGGGTAACTCGGCTTATGTGGCAATTTATCAATTGTGCATGTATTCCGGAGTATTGGCTACATCTATACTTAATGGATTGATGATGAGAAAGATTAAAGCCTCGTCACTGTACGCTTTCGGCATCTTGTTATCTGCGGTTGCACTAATGGCTATGATGTTTGTGCGTTCCATCGGAATTGTAGAATTGGGTGTGTCCGGATTTGTATTAGGTGCATCCACCGGATTTTTCTGGACTAATCGCTACCTACTTACTTTGAACTCGACAAACGACGAAAACCGGAATTACTTTTTCGGGTTGGAATCTTTCTTTTTTTCGCTGTGGAGTATTACAGTTCCGTTGATCGTAGGAGCTTTTTTGGCATCGGTGGATGGACTTGGCCTATTTGGAAAAGTACTGAATGTAAACAACGGTTATCAGATTATTACCGCTTTCAGCTTACTTATTGCCTTTGCAGCGGTTCTTGTTCTATCGAAAGGCCATTTCGAAAATCCGGCACAAAAAAAATTCTTTTACACTCGTTTTCATATACTGTGGCGAAAACTTTTGACTCTTGCCGGTCTCAAGGGGATGGTACAGGGGTTTTTGGTAACAGCTCCTGCCATATTGGTCATGCGGTTAGTGGGCAACGAAGGGTCACTGGGTTTGATACAAGGGATTGGGGGACTACTCACCGCAATTCTGGTTTACACCTTGGGACGAATTGCTAAACCCGAACACCGGATGGCAATTTTCGGTCTTGGGTTGTTTGTCTTTTTCCTGGGTACACTGTTCAACGCAATCCTTTTTTCGGCTATAGGTGTCATTGTGTTTGTGTTGTGTAAAGTTCTGTTTCAACCTTTGCATGACTTGGCATATTTTCCCACGATGATGAAAACCATTGATGCTGTGAAGGCTATCGAAAAAAGAAACGAGTATGCCTATATTCTTAGTCATGAAATAGGATTGTTTGTGGGACGAGCGTTCGGGATGGGATTGTTCATATCTCTGACCTATTGGATATCGGAAGATTTTGCTCTAAAATATGCACTAGTAATCGTAGGAACTATTCAACTGTTGTCGTTACCGTTAGCCAAAAATATTATCAAAGATATTGATACGAATTACAAAACTTCAACGAAAAATATTAAACAAACTGATTATGAAACCGATTTTTAAATTTCTACTATTTATTTGCATCGTCTTGTTATTGTCGTGCAATAGCGGAAAAACAGATTACGGTAATCCTGTTGCTCAAACTAATATTGCAAGGGTTGAGTTGATGCCGAACCTGCCACAGCCGTATAAAATAATTGATTGGAAAGAAAAAGCACAACAATTCGACGATTACGTTTTCGACTTCAATGCTGAACTGCCTGCCGGACCTATGATTTGGCTGGATAACAATCAACGCAACTTGCCGCAACAAACATTTGGTCTGTTCACCGCTGTTCACGATGTACGTCAGGGAGCGGATGTAAATAATGGAGAATTCCACGAAAGTCTGAACTCTTTAGCGGCGATATTGGGTGCCGGATTAATAGGGATTGACAAGACCAATCAGAATGGATATAATTTCGTAAAAATGATTCAAAACTATTTTAATACCGATAATGGATGGAATATTATGATGAATAATACAACCCCCGAAGTAGGTCTTCTGGGTGGTGGATACGGAAGAGATTGGTGGTACGATGTTTTTCCCAATGTATTGTTTTACAATGTATGCAATGTTTTTCCCAATGTTGAGAATGCCGAGAATATACAACGCACGATTGCCGAGCAATTTTGCAAGGCCGATTCGGTGCTGAACGGCAATTACGACTATTCTTATTTTGATTATGCCCAAATGAAAGGCATGATAAATCACATTCCCTTGCAGCAAGACGCTGCCGGCGGACACGGATATGTGTTGTATGCGGCTTATAAGCTGTTCGGTGATATGCGTTATCTGACACATGCAAAATCGGCAATTGAATCCTTGAACAACCAGACCGAAAGTCGTTTTTACGAAGTTCTCCTTCCTATAGGTATCTATACAGCAGCTCGATTGAATGCTGAAGAAGATACGAATTATGATATTGAGAAGATGCTTAATTGGGTGTTTGATGGAACAAAAAGTGAGACTGGACGTACAGGCTGGGGTATCATCGTCGGCAAGTGGGGAATATATGATGTAAGTGGTTTGCAAGGAAGTATTACTGATGGCGGAGGGTACGCGTTCTTGATGAACAGCATTAAAATGGCCATGCCGCTCGTACCGATGGTAAAATATGAGCCTAAGTTCGCAAGAGCTATCGGAAAGTGGATGTTGAATAATGTTAATGCGTCGCGACTTTGCTTTCCCGATGGAATTTCCGACGAAAACCAGTGGCTTCCCGGCATGCAAAGTTATAC
This sequence comes from Petrimonas sp., assembly GCA_028698105.1. Lineage (GTDB taxonomy): Bacteria > Bacteroidota > Bacteroidia > Bacteroidales > Dysgonomonadaceae > JAQVEB01. The sequence goes on from JAQVEB010000012.1 coordinate 16,888, forward strand.
CAATTCCATCGTTGCTTATGAGGGGTTGCGCTATGAAGATGACTATAAAAAGCCTCAACTTATTGGTGTCCATCCTGTAGCTATCGGGGATGGACCTAAGTGGCACAAAGATAATCCCGAAGAGTCTATGTTTAGTCTTTACAGCACGGCTCCTGTCGGCATATTCGGGGCGATGATAGAAAAAACTAATATAGAAGAAATACTCAAAATCAATTGTAATGTCACGGATTTTTATTCCGAAGATACTTATCCTACTTTTCTGATTTACAATCCGCATAAAGAAGCCAAAAAGGTAATATATACTTCGGTGAAAGACAAAGTGGATATTTTTGATATTATTTCAAAAACATATTTGGCCCGGTCAGTGACTGATAATGAGGAAATAGAAATACCGGCCGATCAAGCGTGTGTAGTGGTAGAACTGCCTTCGGGCTCGAAGATGGAAAAAGCGAATAACAAGCTTTTAGTTGATAAGAAAATCATATCGTATAAATAACTTAACTTTTTTAAAACATGAAGAGAGCATTATTTTTTATAATAGTAATGGGTTTTGCTTTAGTACTACAAGCACAATCAACATTAAATGTCAGAGGCTCTGTAAAAGATGCCATAACCAATGAAGAATTGATAGGAGTAACCGTACTTGTTGTAGAAACAGGTGCTGGAACCGTTACCGATGTCAACGGAAATTTTGAATTGACGGTCCCTGTAAACAACACACTTCGAATATCCTATGTCGGATACTCGAATCAGGAAATCGTAATAACCAACCAAACGGCGTTGGAGATAAATCTTCGGCCCGAAACTCAGTTAATGGACGAGTTGGTAGTGGTTGGTTACTCGGCACAAAAAAAATCAACCCTCACAGGGGCGGTTGCGCCCGTCAGTGTCTCCGATATGGAGCGGCGCCGTGTTGCTGACGTAAGGCAAGCGCTTCAAGGTCAGGTAGCAGGTGTTCAGGTAACTCAAAGTACCGGTGCTCCCGGAGATGAGATCGAAATCACAATCAGAGGATTGGGAACTATTGGAAACAACAGCCCGCTTTATATCATAGACGGAGTTCCTACCCGAGAACTGTCGTTTGTAAATCCTTCGGATATTGAGTCTATGACTGTGCTTAAAGATGCATCCGCCGCAGCTATTTATGGTTCACGAGCTTCTGCCGGAGTTATTGTTATCACAACCAAAAACGGTTCTTCGGGAAAGACTAGTTTGGATGTAAATTACTATAGGGGAATACAGTACGCCGCAAATCTTCCCAAAATGCTGAATTCAGAGCAATACATGAATGTTGTTGAAAAGGCATGGAATAATGCGGGATATTCTGGTACTAATCCTTATACGGCTGATAAAGGTCGGGGTGATTTTGCAAATACGAATTGGTTGGATGAACTTTTTGAGCCGGGTTATTTGCAAGATATTCAAATGACAGCAAGTGGTGGCAACGATAGGTTGCAATATTTGCTTTCAGTCGGATACATTAATCAAGACGGTATTGTTGTGTATAATAACGATAAATACAACCGATTTAATTTCCGAACAAACATCAATGCCAATCTCACGGATAGGATAAAAGTGGGAACTAATATGCAGCTTTCGTATGCCGTACAGGATAAATTGTCGTCGAAAGGTGATGCACCGGGTATCATAAGACATGCACTTTTGCGCCCGCCGGTGATTTCGGTGTACAAGTCGCCGAACGATCCAACTTATACTGAACGTGACCCATTTACCGACCTTCCGTTTTATGTTCACAATAATCGCGATACAGGTGGATGGGAAAGCGATAAATACGAATGGACTCAAAACCCGATTGCTTTAGCCTATTTTACGGATGATACGCGCACGCATTTCAAGACCTTCGGAAACTTGTTCGGAGAAATTGCTTTTTTGTCTGAAAAAGAACTGAAGTTTAGAACGAATCTCGGGATTGATTTGAACTACAGACATGATAAGGCGTTTTATCCCAACTTTGGAGACGACGACGGAGGCGGCAGTCAGATAGATCGTGGCTTAGGGCGTCAAAACAGGCCGAACGGATTAAATGAATACAGAGGAGAAGAGTTCACTTTTACATGGAACAATACGTTGAACTATGATAAAATGTTTAATCTTCATTCTTTAAATGCTCTTATAGGAAGTGAGTTCATCACCAATTACGGCTCGGGAATAAGTGCATCGAGAAGAAGATACGAATACGATACGGAAAAATTCAGATACATTGACTTTGGTAGCACCGAACAAGATCTATGGAATGGAGGCACAGGCTCCGAATGGGCTTTGATGTCATATTTTGCTTCGCTGACCTACGTTTACGACATGAGGTATATGCTTACTGCTAACTTCAGAGCTGATGCCTCGTCGCGTTTTGCAAAAAACAATCAGTGGGGATATTTCCCGTCTTTGTCAGTAGGTTGGAAGTTGTCTGAAGAACAATTTATGAAAAAATACGATTGGCTTTCCGATTTAAAGCTCAGAGCAAGTGTCGGACAGTTGGGAAATCAAGAAATTGCAAATTATGCATACCTTACACTGATTAAAAAAGACGGAGACAAATATCTGATTTCCAGATATGGTAATCCAGACCTGAAATGGGAAACTACTACGCAATACAACGCGGGGCTTGACGCAGGCTTTTTCAAAAACCGATTGTATTTTACTGTAGATTATTTTCAAAAGTACACAACAGATATCTTGCTGCCGATCAGTCTTCCGAGCATTGTAGGGGATGTGCAGCCCACCATTGTGAATGCCGGAGAAGTTAGCAACCGCGGATGGGAGTTTGGCGTTACACTCCGAAATTCTGAAAGAGAGTTTAAATATAACATTAATGCAAATTTAACGACAGTGCAAAACCGGGTGGAAAAATTGCATCCGAATCTTCCAAGCTTGGTCGGATCCGTCACAAGAACTCAACCAGGGCAACCGCTCAATGCTTATTACGGATACGAGTTCGAGGGGATATATCAGAATGCAAATGAAATTGAAACCCATCTGTATGGGACTACGAATCCTACAGTCGTTCCCGGCGATATACGATTCAAAGATTTAAATAACGACGGAAAAATTGACGATAATGACAGAAACTTTATCGGAGACCCTAATCCGAAATTGTTGTATGGATTGAATCTCTCCGGATCGTATAAGAATTTTGATCTGGCTATATTATTCCAGGGTGTCGGCCAAGTGGACAGATACAATGACTCAAAAAAGATTATCGATTACGACACGCGTCCATTCAACTATACGACCAACATTTTAAATGCCTGGGATGGCGAAGGTTCAACCAATGAAATTCCGCGTGTGAGTTTCACCGATAACGGAAGCAGCAAGATATCAAGTATTTTTGTCGAAAGTGCATCTTATTTCAGAATGAAGAATGTCGAACTCGGTTATTCATTTAACAATATTAAACGCCTTGGGTTACAAAATATCAGGCTGTATGTTTCCGGTCAAAACCTGTTTACTTTGACCAATTATACCGGCCTTGATCCTGAATCTACCGATTTAATTGATATGGGAACTTATCCTCAATCGAAATCTTTTATTTTCGGAATTAATCTTTCTTTTTAAACAATATAAATCTTTATAACGATGAAATTACGTAAGAATTTATTTTTATTGATACTCGGGACGCTGCTTTTGTCAGGATGCGACGATTATTTGACAAAAGACCCGATAGGTCTGCTAACACCCGATCAGGTGGATATGCAACCAACGGCCACCACCGTACGATACGCCGTGAGTTCCTCTTATCAGTTACTTTCGAGTACGCTGAATATTATAGGCGAATGGGGATGGAATGATGGAACGGTTACTCGCAACGATTTTATTCTTCAAGATATTGCTTCGGATGATATGCAGAAAAAATGGAATCCCGACGGCGACCAAGCCTGGATGGATGAGTTCAACAACTTCAGCTTTATTGCTTCAAACGGAGGCTTCAATGGCCAATGGGCATATAATTACGAAGGCGTTTCAAGAGTAAACACAGCCATCGATTATCTGACAAACGATGAAATGATGTCAAAGCTGAACTTCGACAGTAACGAGCGAAACAGACTTTTGGGAGAGGTATATTTTCTAAGGGCATTTTATTATTTCGATTTGGTGACAAACTATGGCGGTGTTCCTTTACTTGTAAAACCATTGGCTTCATTTAATGAAGCTTACGAGGTAGCTGTTCGCGCCACAGCAGAAGATGTTTGGACGCAGATTAACAACGATTTAAAAAGTGCCAAAGAATTATTGCCCAATGCTAAGTATTCTGACCAGCAAGAAAAATGGCGTGTTTCAAAAGGTGCTGTTATTGCATTTCAGGCCAAGACAGCCTTGTTTAACAAAAAATGGCAAGACGTTATTACACTGGTAAATGAGTTGGAAAGCACTGGGTATTATGATTTAAACGGTATCTATTTCGATAGCTTCGACGTGAATAAAAAATTTCAGGAAAAAGAAGTAATTTTCTGTTACAATCACGAATCGGCACAAACACCCCGAAAAGGAAATGGGTTATGCGCATTGTTAGGTTGGGGATTTGTGGCTCCCGAAACTTCTTTCCTAAATGAGTTTGAAGCGAACGATCCCAGGTTACTCTATACGGTAAACGTCGAATCGAAAAACGTAAACAAAATTTTAGGAACACTTGACGGACAATTCAAAGGCGATGACGATGCGCCAAGCAACAAAATTTATATCCGTTATGCCGATGCTCTTTTGTGGAAATCAGAGGCTTTGCTGAAGACAGGGAATTTATCGGCTGCCATTGGCACCATGAATAAAATCCGTCAAAGAGCCCGCAATTCCGTTACTATTAATGGAACTTTGCCTCCATCGGGAACATTGCCCGACAGAAATATCAACGAGACAAGCACATCGGTTGTTACAACCTGGTTAATCCATGAACGTAGAGTTGAACTGGGATTTGAGTCTCATCGGTTTCGTGATCTCAAACGCTGGGGCATAGCCAAGGATGTGTTGGGCAGTCGTGGATTCCAAGATGTGCATTACTTGTATCCTATTCCTCAACGGGAAATTGATAAATCCGGCGGCACTATTGTACAGAATGAAGGGTATTAAGTTTGTTTTTTAGTTACATACAATACAAAAATTATTAAGACTATAATTTGAATGATTCCCTAATTCGCGTAGGAAGAGCATCAGTTTAGAGGTTACTAATCTATACGTTTGCCTGGTACTGCTATTGGATTGTATTGTAAGGAGGCTGTCTCAAATAAAAAAGAGGCAGCCTCACGCGCTGTATTATTACAGTTGAAAATTATAGTTAGGCAGAAACAATGTTCACCACATCCTGCACCACCAACCCGCTCAACATGAATCCGAAAATGGCGGTAATATGCACCAATGTGCCGTTCACGGTGGGTTTATCGAAAGGCCCATCTTCATCGGCGTTTTCAAGCGATCGTTTTTTACCTTTATTCTCCCGAATTTCTTCGCTATACACGCAAAGGAATTTTTTGTGCGGCATTTCGCCTTTACGTAATCGCTGTCGGAGCGCGGCGCCTAGGCGACAGCCTTTTACTTTCCAAAATTCGGCTATGCGGATTTTTTGCGGGTCTAATTTTAATCCCGCGCCCATTGACGAAAAAACGGTTGCATCGGTTTTGGAGGCCGCAACTAACAAGTGGGCTTTGTGCTGAAGCGTATCAATGGCATCCACGATGTAATCGTATTGTGCCAGATGAAAAGATGCTGAGCTTTCTTCGCAGTAAATTTCTGGTATCACGGTTATCTCGGCTTCAGGGTTGATATTAAGCAAACGGGCTTTCATCACGTCAACCTTCGGTTGTCCGATGGTTTTGGTGGTTGCCGGAAGTTGACGATTGATATTTGCGGCAGCAACATCGTCGGGATCGACCAGAGTCAGGTGCATGATGCCACTGCGTATCAATCCTTCGGCGCACCAGCTTCCCACACCGCCCACACCGAAAAGGATCACTTTCTTAGACTTCATGGCTTCCATGGCTTCCGGGCCAAGCAGCAACTGCGTACGGGCAAATAACTCGATATAAGAATATTCCATAAACGAAGTGTATTGGATTACAAAATTAACGAATTTAATGCAAAAATAAAACGCATCCCCGATACAGGATGCGTTTTTCCGTTATTCTAAGAAGTCTCTTCCTTGTGAGAAGAGATTTAGAGAGAGGCTTAATAGTATTTGTCGTTTTTTGGCTCGAAATACGCTTGCGGATGTAAGCAAGTCGGACATGTTTTAGGCGGTTTTTTGCCCAGAAATACGTATCCGCAATGGCGGCATTGCCATTCAATTTCGGTTTCGCGTTCAAATACGGTTCCGTCTTTCACGCGTTGCAACAGTTTCCGGTATTGTTCTTCGTGAATGGATTCGGCTTTGGCGATCATGCGGTACATAGTGGCGATTTCCTTGAATCCTTCTTCTTCGGCCACATCGGCAAAGTGCGGGTAGAGTTCAGTCCACTCTTCATTTTCGCCGGCGGCGGCAGCTTCCAGATTTTCAGCGGTGGTACCGATCACTCCGGCCGGATATGCAGCCGTGATTTCAAGCATTCCTCCT
>JAQVEB010000233.1 GCA_028698105.1 Petrimonas sp.
CAGCATCATCGTCGTAAACGTATGCCTTGCCGTATGAAAAGTAAACCGCTTGTCTATCCCCGCCGCTTTCGCCCACGGTTTTATCAGCAGATTCATATGTGTCGGACTTGGCAAGTCGAACACATGATCCTCCGCCGTCTTGTTTCCCCGTTCCGGCACCCACTTCAACGCTTCTGGAGAAAGCGGCAGATAAATCGGCTCTTTCGTCTTCTGCATGGACACGGCCAAACGGTATTGCCCCTGGTCTATGAACACGTCCTTCCACTTCAGCCCCACAATATCGCTGACGCGCAGCCCGCAGAAGCAGGAAAAAAGATAGGCATTCTTTACCGCCTCTTTCTTCATCGGTGTAGTGATTAACGCCTTTACTTCCTCAATGGTCATATACGACCGCTTGCTTTCCGGCAGCCGAATCTTGTTCGAGTTGTTGAGCTTCGTAAACGGATTCACCTTGATAATCTCCGCGCGGACGGCAGCATTCAATGCTCCGTTTAGGATGCGGTAATAGGTATGTAGTGTAAAGTTCGTCACCTTCTTCCCGTTGGGTCGGTATTCCGTCAGCAGGTAGTCGATATACTCCTGGCAGAACGTCTTGTCGATCTGATCCATCGTCATTCGTTCTCCCGCATAATCCTTCAGGATGCGAATCGTAACCTTTATCTGATTGCCATCCTTTTTGTCCCGTTTAGCTTGATTCTCCTTGTAGGTATTCATCCAGTCCAGCAGGAACACCTTCTCTTTGGTCTCGATTCCGGCTTCGCCGTTGGTCAGTTCGATGATACGTTTCGACTTGATGGCATTAGCGGCATTCATCGTCACTTGGTTCTGTTTGCTGATTTGAAGGAATGGTCAGAGGAAGAAAAGAAAAAGGAAATAGAAGCTAGAAAAAGGGATTTGACACTGAAAATAGATGAACTTATGATTTCCATAAACTCTATCAAGGATATTTTCGAAAAGCAACAAAAACAAAGTGATTTACTTTTATCACAAATAGAGAATATCAACAAAAGAATTATTTCCATTACCTCAAATCCATTCTATCAAGAATATCAAGCAAGGAGTGGTAAAGAAGAAATTACATCCTCCTCGTTGGAACTTTGGAATGACACCTTGAAAGAAAGACAAAAGAAGGTGGCTGCCCTAAAAGAGCAAATTGATTCTGACAAGAAACAACTTTTTGAGTTGAAGTTAGAAGGAACGAATATCGATAAAGAAGTAGAGATAATGGGCTATTTGGAAAAAGAAAAATCTCATTTTGATGTATTATCTGACCAATGGATAAAACTCTGACTTTTCTTGTTAACGATTGTGGTATTTCCAACATAAATGCAGATATTGATCCTAAAGAAATTATATCTTTATATTATGATTGTCAGAAGAGAGTATTGAAAAATAAGCAAAAACTCGAAGAGAATACAAATCTCATAAATAGTTACATCAACCTTTTTTCGCTAGGGAAACAATATAATGAGAATGAAAAATAAAAAATAAGTTGAAAGAAATTAAAGATCAAATTGAAAAGGAGGAAAAGAATAAACTAATAGTTGATGATGAAAGAATGAAATTGCAGGATTATCTGAATAATTTTGTTGAAAGATATTTTCAGCTAGACTTAATAAATAAACTCTATAACACAATTGATCCTCACCCGGAATACAAGAAAATCAGATTAGAATGTGACTTCGGTTATAAGGAACCAAGATTGAATGTACTGATGTATTCTGAACAAGACGGTATTGACACAATAGTCCCTAATCTCTATTTCAGTACCGCACAAATCCTGTTGTCATGGTGTCGGCAACAACCATATTGGGTATGCTGCCCCTGATTACCGACCCCATGTATTCGAGCCTTGCTTTGGTGGTTCTTGCCGGCCTTACCGTAGGTACTATCATCACGCTGATCTTACTGCCAATATTTTACGCCTTGCTGTTCTGTGTGAAAACACCAGTTCAAAAAATTAATAACGCATAAATATGATACGGAAAAATTTAATTATAGCATCAATCGCTTGCTTGATATGCGTTTCGGCACAGGCGCAAGAAAATTACACATTGGAAAGATGCAAGCAACTGGCTTTGGAAAACAATGTCAAAGTTCAAAATGCGCAACTCTCGTTAGAAGCGGCCGGGCAAGCTAAAAAGGAAGCGTTTACCCAATATTTTCCTTCGGTGAGTGCTACCGGGATAGGCTTTTATTCGACCGAACCGATGATGGAACTTGGCGGAATGGGAATGTTGGAGAAAGGGATGTTGGGTATGGTATCGGCTTCGCAAACCATATATGCTGGAGGGCAGATTGTTACCGGGAATAAACTGGCCAGAGTCCAGTCGCAAGTCGGACAACTGCAAAAGATTATGTCGGATGACGAGGTACTGCTCACCACCGAACAATACTATTGGCAGGTAGTGGTGCTGGAAGAAAAAATGAAAACCGTCGCTGAAGCCGATACTCTGCTTGCAAGCATTTACGGCAACGTGAACAACTCATACGAAACTGGGATGGCCAATCGGAATGACCTGTTGAAAGTGGAACTCAAGCAGAACGAACTGGAAAGCACCCGGTTGAAACTGGAGAACGGCTTAAGGTTGGCTAAAATGCTGTTGGGGCAATATATAGGCATTCCTGCCCACGAATTTGAAATCAACCATAGCTTAGGAGAGCCCGGTGTTTCACCGTACACTGTTCGCGTTGACCACCTGTCTGTTCTGTCGCAACGTGCCGAATATCAACTGCTGGATAAGAATATAGAAGCGAACCGCTTGCAGGTGCGAATGGAGATTGGCAAAAACCTTCCTACCATAGCCGCCAATGTAGGATGGAGCTATATGAATTTCGACAAAGGTTCGCCGGCGGCTATGAAAAGTAATTTCGGGATGGCTTTTGCTACCGTCTCCATACCCATTTCCGGCTGGTGGGGAGGCTCACACGCCATCAAGCGACAAAAATTACAGGTTCTTATGGCCGAAAATGACAAACGCGATGCAGCGGAATTGCTGCTTATACAAATGCAACAACTTTGGAACGATCTGGAAGAAGCCTATGTCCAAATTATTTTGGCTGAAAAAACAATTGCTTCGGCTTTGGAAAATGTACGGCTCAACGATGATTATTACAAAGTCGGAACAGGATTACTCACCGACTTGTTGGATGCCCAAAGTGCCTTGCAGCAGGCCCGTGACCAATATACCGAAGCCACCACGGGCTATCAAATGAAATTGAGCAGATACAAACAAGCTACCGCACAGTGACATCAAATCCGGCGTAGCTCAACGGTTAGGGCGTCCCGATTTCAAATTCGGGAAAATTACAGGTTCGAATCCTGTCGCCGGCATAAAATGAATTGTTAATAACGTACATTTTTAAACAATTTATTAATAACAATTTAAAAACAAAAAGTAATGTTGTCATTAGCGTTAGTGATTGGATTAGGAGCAACGCAAACGTATGCATAAAAAGTGGACTTCGGAGTAAAAGCGGAAGCCAATATGTCCAATTTTATCTTGTCCGATATGGATGGGATGAAAAGCAAATTAGGTTTTGGAGCCAGCTTCATCGGGTTTGCCAAAATCAATATCGGAGAACACTTTGCCGTTCAACCCGAATTGCTATTCAATTTCAAAAATTCCGAAATGAAAGAAAAAGCTACTAAGACAAAAGTCGATTACCAATACTTTGGCACCGAAATTCCGGTGTATGCTATCGGACAAATGAAATTGGGCAACGGGAAGGGTTACATTGGCATAGGCTCTTATGTTGGGTTTGGTTTTGATGCCCGCTACAAAGCCAAAAACATGGACGATGGCAAACTCTACAAAGAGTATAGCGGTCAAAAATCGGCTATGCAACGCTTGGATGTTGGAGCAGGCGTCATGTTTGGCTATGAGTTCAATTTTGGCTTACAAATCAATGCGGGGTATAAAATCGGATTCATAGACGCATTGAATACAGGAAAAAAGAATGCCACCGTGCTGAACGAGACAGTTAGTTTGGGCATAGGATACCGCTTCTAACCAACAAATCCGGCGTAGCTCAATGGTCAGAGCGCCTCGATATCAAATCGGGAAGGTTGCAGGTTCGAATCCTGCCGTCGGTGCAAATTAAAAAAATCAAAGTCATGGGAAAGTCAATTCGATATAACCAAGCGTTCAAAGAACGAGCTTTAGAAATCATACTGGAATGTCGCCAAAATTATACAGAAATTCGTAAGTTGATGTTATCTCCGCACCGTAGGGCTGTTGTGATTCTGTGAGAAAAATTATTATGATTTTCCCAGTCTACGCACCTGCTCATTGAAGGTTTCATGGTCAATAGCCTTCTGACGGGTGTGCAACCGTTTGTTATAGACTGTCTGGGTAGACCAGTGAAAAAAATCTGCAATTTTGCTGGAATCCGTAACGCCGAGGTGCATCAGTGCGAAGATACGCAATTCCGTGTTCAGACGCCCCTCTTCCTTGGGGGTGATACGTTGTTCGGGTTGAAGTAAAGAGTTGAAGTCGCTCACGAAAGAAGGATAGACGTGTAAGAAGATGGCATCGAAAGTCTGATAAAAATCCTTTAATTCAGATTCTATCAGGACGGGAGAATCCGTAAATTTCAGCAAGTCTTTATACTGCTGAGCTTTCACCTTATTGTTGACGTTCTTTCGGTATTGGTCAAGCTTGCTGATGTAGTCAGAGCAGAGGGTGAGCACAAATCCTATATATTCCTCTTTGATGATATTCTGGTCATAGAGTTTTTCATTGGCTTCTTTCAGCAGGTTGTTGGTCTCTGTAATCTGCTGGTGAAGTACGGTGATTTCATGCAGCTTGATCTTCAACTGTTCATTGGCTGATTCCAACTCTGTATTTGAAGCAGAAAGCAGTCCATTCAGATTCTTCAACTCTTCTCGTTGTCGACTACGTTGTTTCAATATTCTGTAAGTATAAATCATAGTAAGGGTGAGCAGACAAGAAACGAATCCGATAATCGACAGCGACCAGCTTAACTTTCTGTTTTGGGTTTTCTTAATTTGCAGATTTGTCTTCTGTATGGCATCAAATGTAGAGAGACAAGAAACCATACGGACCCGATTGTTCATGATATTGGCCATTTCCAGACATAAAGAGATGTATTTGTAAGCACGCTCATTATCACCTTTTTCATTGAGCAGCGTAGCCAGGTCATGCAATGTAGTGTTATCGTTGTTGGCCAGTGTTACATCCATGATGGCGGCTTCTGCCAAACACTCCAGCCTCAGATCCGGTTGATTGTTGTCCCGATATAGTGTGGATAGCACATATAGCAATTTGCTGTTGGTAATGTTAATTGTCT
>JAQVEB010000234.1 GCA_028698105.1 Petrimonas sp.
GAACTGCCCCAGCGAAAATCGGCGCTTTCGGTGTTGTGATAAAACAGGCAGTTCGGATATCGTTTTCTGACGATCGGTTCTACGTCAGGCCCCAAGCCTTTCGGATCATCGGCGCCGCCGTCGTACCACACCATAAACAAATCACCGTATTTCGACATCAATTCTTCGGTCATCCGTTCGCAATAGCGGCGGTACCATTCCTGTCGGTTTTTGGCAAACTCGCTGTCGCCTTCGGCTTTGAAATTATGGATTCCGAAAAGTGAATTCCAGCGGATACCGATGTAAATTCCGGGCTGAATACCGTATTTTCGGCATGATTTCACGAAATCGCCCACAATGTCGCCTTTGCCGTCGCGCCATCTCAGAGCCTTCAGGCTGTACGGATTTACATCGCTTTGGTATATGGCAAATCCTGTTTCGTGCGTGGCGGTGATCACGGCAAATTTCGCACCCATCGCTTTGCCAGCACGAATCCATTGATCGGTATCCAACTCGACAGGGTTGAAGATGTTGTAGTCTTCCACCGGTGCGATGCGGTTGTCGGTTTGGTTGTATTTTTTTCCGTCGAAAACGTGCAGATCGTAATGGAAAATCACCCCCAATTCGGCCTCGTGCCATTTCATCTGGCGGGGCGCGGGAACGGGGTAGCTTGGTAGAGACGTGGCATGCCGCGTCTGTACATTCATTTTTTGAGTCCAAAAACTGATGTCCGAAGGCCGACTTAGAGACGCAATGCTTGCATCTCCTGTTGCAAAAGCAATATGTATCTGCCCGAAAAGAACGGCAAAAAAAAGGAGATACAGTGATTTTATTTTCATTGTTTTAGAATAAAGTAGCTACTAACTTGAAGCTAGCTGCTACTTATATGATTTACTTTTTGTCTTTCAAATAAAATAATGCGGCAATCAGTATAAATCCAATTCCGGTTAGGGTGGGAGGAAGTATTCCGCCTTTGATTCCGAGATAAATCATTACTGCGGCTACGATGAGCAGCAGGATGATGAGAAGGTTGTTCATTATTTTCATTGTAATCTGAATTTTGAGTTTTGAATTTAAGAGACACTCAGCAACTTGAAATGTCGGGTTTGCGTTTAAGGGGCGACCTCAAACGGTACTCTGAACGATACGCCCGCCTTCATCAGTTCCGACAAGTTGGGATACATGCGTTGCAAAAACGAATTCCAGTTGCGATATTTCATTTTTGTCCATCCGGCTTCGGCCAGCGCTAATCCGCGAGGCCACGTCATGTAATTTACGCGGTTAATATCCTGAATGGCTTCTCCCCACAATGTGCCCATTACACCGATAATGTGCTGCCTTTCGTTTTCGGGTAAATTGTACGTAGGGTCAAATTGGTAAGTTTTTTCCAGCGTTGTGACGGGCATTCCCCAGTTGTTGAATTCCGGCAAATCGTTTTTGTACTGTGGATAATCAAGATAACAGAACTCGCCCGGCGCCAAAATGAGCGGATGATTGTTTTTTGCCGTTAATTCAATACATTTCGGCGTGAGCCCCATGCGTCACGTAACCAACGTAACATCGGCTTGATAATCAAACAGATATTCATTTGCCGGCATACGAATGTTGTCGAGTTCGCACCAGAGAATGGCCTTCATTCCGTGTTTGCGTACCGATGTGAGCACGTTTCCGAAAAACACGTTCATCAGTTGTTCGGGCTTGGTGTAGTTATGCTTGCGCATAAGTTCCAGATTTTCGGGACTTTTTGCCCAATTGCTTTCTATTGCTGACTCATCGCCTCCTAAATGAATGGTTTTTGAGGGGAAAATGGACGAAACTTCGCGGATAACATCGTCCAGCACTTTATATACTTTCGGGTTGGCGGCCGAAAGCATCATGTTGGTAGTTTTGTTGATGTCGAAAATGCTGTCTTTCATAATGTCGCAACGCAGATCGGGATAAGCGGCAAGCATGGCCACCGTGTGTCCCGGTATATCGATTTCGGGAATTACCTGAATATTGCGTTGAGCGGCGTAACGAACAATTTCCCGCAAATCTTCCTGCGTGTAAAAACCGTTGTGGGGCGCTCCGGCATCTTTCTTCGGATTCCTGAACGCGCCGATTTCCGTAAGCTTTGGGTGGCTTTTAATTTCCACGCGCCAGCCTTGGTCGTCGGTCAAATGAATTTGCAGCGTGTTGTATTTGAATTTCAGCATTTGGTCGATGTAGCTTTTCACATCTTTTACCGGAATGAAGTTACGCGCCGGCTCGAGCATCAACGCACGGAATGACATAGCCGGCTCATCGTCAATCGTTACGGAGCGAATACGCTTATACGGAGTATTTGCCGCATCGCCCAACATTAACTGATTCAGGGTAATAACGCCATAAAGCACAGCGCCCGCCGTTTTTCCTTTAATCGAAATTCCCTTTGAGCTGATGTTCAAAATATAATGCTCGTCTCCTTGAATGTTGTTGTCAATCAACAACTGGATGGTCCCTTTATCCGAAGTTTGACCGAGCGTGATTCTCATTTGGTTTTTTACCGCGTCTTTCAGCATGGAAGCCGCGAAATCGAGCCCGGGAGAATTTACCGAAACCGATGTCTGTTTTGAAACCGCAAAAAACCCGTTGCCCTGCACCACCGAATTCGGATAAGGCATGAGCGCCGAGAGATTGTCTTGCGCATTGATGACGAGTGCGAATATGTATGAGAGAAATAAAATAGTTGCTTTTCTCATTATGATTTTATTAAATTTCGTCGAAATCTAACCCTTCCTCCCGTAATGCGGAATACACCTTTTTCATCAAAACGGAGAGTGACGGATGTGTTGTCCTTGCCAAGTTAAAACACATGCAACTCATATTGTCCCCTTTTTTCAAAGGGGACGAGCGTAGCGGAGGGGTTAAAGTTGAATTTATTTCACAAACTCCAGCTTTGCTTCTTCTCCCGCTTTTAATTCTAACGAAACGTATCCGTTTTCCGACGTTAATTCTTTCCCGTTTTGTTTTACCGACGCGGCATAAGCGGGAACTTTCAGTTTAAATGTATTGCCGGTTTCGGCTTTAATCATTGCCGACGACAATTGTTTGTTACTCCACACAGCATCCACTTCGGCGCCGCCGCGAACGCGCAATCCTTTGAAATTTCCGTTTGCCCATTTATCGGGAAGGGCGGGAAGCAGGTCTATGTATCCGTCCTGACTTTGAATGAGCATTTCGGCAATTCCCGATACGCCGCCAAAGTTACCGTCGATTTGGAAAGGCGGATGCCCGCAAAACAGGTTGGGATAGGTTCCGCTGCCACTGCCGTCCATTTTAATTTCACTGCCTACAATGGGTTCAAACAAACTTTTCAGTAGTTTGTGTGCCCGGTTTCCGTCGTGAAGACGGGCCCAAAAGTTCATTTTCCACGCGCGCGACCAACCGGTTCCGCCATCGCCTCTGCGTTCCAGCGTTTCTTTTGCCGCGGCAGCCAGTTCAGGCGTGGTATTGGGCGAGATTTGATTGGATGGGTGTAAACCATACAAATGCGATACGTGCCGGTGCTTCGGATCAGTTTCTTCGTAATCTTCCATCCATTCCTGAAAGTAGCCCTTTGGGCTTATCTGCATCGGTGGGAGTTTCGGCAATTGTTCGCGAATCCGTTTGGTGGTTTCGTCTTCAATATTCAATATTTTGGCGGCTTTCAGCACGTTGCCGTATAATTCGTTTACAAGCTGAACATCCATTGTGGGTCCCATACACACATTCACAGCCGTTTTTGTTCCAGGCATAAAAAACGCATTTTCGGGCGACGAAGACGGTGCGGTTACCAGCCATCCGTGAGTGGGTTCGGTGATCATACTTGAAATGAAGAAATCGGCAGCGCCTTTCAAAGTTGGGTAAACCGAAGCCAAATAATCCTTATCCTGCGTAAAGGCGTAATGTTCCCACAGGTGCTCGCAGAGCCAGGCTCCGCCTGTGATGGTCGATCCCCACGACGCGTGTTCGCCCGGCGCCGTAAACAGCCACGGGTTGCTCATCATGTGCGCCATCCAGCCTTCGGCTCCGTAATATGTTTTCGCTGTTTCGGTTCCTGAAGGGACGAGCGAATTTGTGAAATTGAGCAGCGTTTTGTGCAATTCCGATAGGTTGCACACTTCGGCAGGCCAGTAATTCATCTGCACGTTAATGTTGAGGTGATAGTCGCCGTTCCACGGTGTTTGAACGGTGTTTGCCCACAAACCTTGCAGGTTGAGGGGTAACGTGTTTTCGCGTGTACCGGAAATCATCAGGTAACGGCCGAACTGGAAATAGAGCGCAGCAAATGCGGGGTCTTCGTTTTGTTGAAAATTGTTCAGCCGTAGGTCCGTTGGCATAGCATTATCCTGTTCGCCCAAATTCAGTTCCACGCGATTGAATTTTTCCTGATACGCGTTTACGTGCCCGCTTTTCAATTTATCATAGGCAATTTTTGCCGAAGAATTCAGCAAATTATCTACCGTTGCGTTGAAGTTTTTGTCCAGCATATCGGTGGACGAGGAAATGATAACGAGCGCTTCATCGGCGTCAGACAAGGTGAGCGACGAATCGTTTGCCGCCAGCGTTCCTCCTTTGTTCACGATTTGCATTTTGGTGCGGTACCGGACACCTTTGTCGGTGTTATACCCGTCGTTCAACTGTCCTTCCATCTGCAACACATTACCGGTAACCGAAACGGTTGCCCTTTCGGGACGGCTTAATCCGGCATTGAACGAAACAGACCGTTTTTTATCGGCCGACAGGCGAATGACCAATACATCATCGGCATGCGAAGCGAAGTATTCGCGCGTGTACGTGACGTCGCCTTTCTTAAATTGGGTACGCGCAACGGCATCATTCAGCGAAAGCGTTCGTTGATAACCGGTTACAGATTCGGTTGCGGGATATGAGTACGACAGATTCAAATCGCCCAGCATCTGGAAACAGCCGTAAGGCGCATCTTTTGCGGAGCCGTGCGCCGAACCGAGTCCGCCGCAGCGGAAATGCTCATACATCATGTTTTGCGCATCCACGTTTTTGCCCTGAAGCAACAACTCGCGTATTTTCGGAAGATAATTGATCGCATCGGGATTAAGGGCGTCTTTATCCACGCTTCCCGACCACATGGTAATGTCGTTCAGAACGATGTGTTCTTTGTCTATTCCGCCGTCGGGCATCATCCCGATACGCCCGTTTCCGAGCGGAAGCGTTGCTTCCCAGATGTTTGCCGGCTTATCGTACAACAATTGCATTTCTCGCGTTGACACTTTTTGCGTTTGGGCGCAGCCCATAAAAATTGCCGCGAGGGCGAGGAGTGAAAGGAGATTTTTTTTCATCTATTTTTGA
>JAQVEB010000235.1 GCA_028698105.1 Petrimonas sp.
TCATACATCCCGTAAGTGGGCGGGCAAATGATAACACTGTCGGTTCCCGGATTTCCGAAAACGCGGAAAATCAGGTCAATGACCTCATCGCTGCCGTTCCCGATAAAAATTTGGTCTTGCGGCACGTTTTTTAACTCTGACAGGGACTTTTTCAGCGCTTTTTGGCGAGGATCAGGATATCGGTTATAGGTACCGAACGGATTTTCGTTGGCGTCGAGAAAGATACCTTCGCTTCCTGAAAATTCGTCGCGTGCACTGGAATAGGGTTTCAGTGATAAAATGTTTTTACGGACTAATGAAGCGAGATCAAATGTTTGGTTCATTGTTGTTGTCGATTAATCTTTTGGACATAATTTCTCCCAATCGAAGTGTCACTGCGTTTTTGTGGGCATACAAATGCTCGGTTTCGGCCATTACTTCTATGGCAGGCCCAATTTGCAACAGGCCTTCTTCGCTAAGTTGCTGAAAAGTGATTTTCTTTATGAAACTGTCGAGAGAAACGCCACTGTAAGCTTTTGCATAACCGTTTGTAGGCAATGTATGATTGGTTCCGCTGGCGTAATCGCCTGCACTTTCGCAACTGTAATTGCCCAGAAAAACCGATCCGGCATTTACCACCTTGCGAGCCAAAAGATTGGGATTTTCTACGGCAAGAATCAGGTGTTCCGGAGCGTAGAAATTGCTGAAAGCCATACATTCTTCGAGCGTGTCGAAAACGATGGCGCGACTGTTTTTCAGTACTTCCTCGGCAATTTCTTTCCGTGGCAGAGCAAACAGTTGTTCTTCTAGTTTTTCGTTGACTTCTTTTGCCACTTTTTTATTGTTAGAAAGCAGTATGACTTGGCTGTCAGGTCCGTGTTCGGCTTGCGAAAGCAAATCGGCAGCCACAAAAGAAGGATTGCAGGTTTCGTCGGCAATTATCAGCATCTCGCTGGGTCCGGCAGGCATATCGATGGCAGTACCGTATAACGAAGCAACCATTTTTGCTGTCGTAACATATTGGTTGCCGGGGCCAAAAATTTTATCGACTTTCGGAATGCTTTCCGTGCCGAATGTCATTGCGCCGATAGCCTGAGCGCCGCCAACCGCAAATATTCTGTTCACTCCTGTCAGATTTGCCGTATAAAGAATAGCCGGATGAATTTCTCCGTAGCCGTTGGGTGGTGTGCAGAGAATAATTTCTTTGCAGCCGGCAATTTTTGCCGGAATGGCCAACATCAGCACAGTAGAAAAGAGTGGGGCAGAGCCGCCGGGCACATAAATTCCCACTTTTTCGATGGGTCGGCTTTCGCGCCAACAAAAAACCCCTTTGGTTGTTTCTACCTTACGAACCTCTTCACGTTGTGCAAGATGAAAAATTTCGATATTGTGTTTTGCCAAATCAATAGCTCGTTTCAGTTGTTCGGATAAAGCATCCGAAGATTTATCGATGATTTCTTTTTCTACCGGGAAAGAAATTTGTGATGGGTAATCGAATTTCGTACTGTATTTCAGTACGGCCTTATCACCTTTTTTCCGAATTTCGGAAAAGATCTTTTGTACCGTCTTTATCAGTTTTTCTTGACGAAGAGTCGGCCGTTGAGCCAATCGTTCCCATCGGCGAAGCGAAGGATTTGAGATGATTTTCATATCACGCGATTTGTTATTGTTTTTTATAGAATCATTTTTTCAATGGGTACAACCAAAATACCTTCGGCGCCAACCATTTTCAATTCATCGATCACTTCCCAGAAATCGTCGTCGTTTATCACGGAATGAACACTGCTCCAGCCTTTGTCGGCTAAAGGCAGAATACTTGGCGAGCGCATACCGGGAAGCAGTTCAATGATTTTGGGAAGCGCTTCGTTAGGTGCATTCAGCAAAATATATTTTCTCCCCTGTCCGTTTTTGTATGCTTTTATGCGAAACAGCAGCTTATCGAGCAAGTCGGTTTTGGCAGGTGAAAGATTTTTGTTGGCAATGAGCACAGCTTCGCTTTTCAGAATGGCTTCCACTTCTTTCAGGCCGTTCATCAGAAGAGTGCTTCCGGTACTCACAATATCGAAAATGCCGTCGGCCAGCCCAATTCCTGTAGCAATTTCCACGCTCCCACTGATTTCTTCAATTTTTACATTAATCCCTTTCACGCCAAAAAATTTCGACAATATCCGCGGATAGCTGGTAGCAATGCGTTTCCCTTCAAAATAATCTAATCCCGTGTATTGCTCGTCTTTGGGGATAGCTAGCGACAGACGACAGTTTCCGAATCCTAATTTTTCGACGATGGTAACGTTTTTATCCTTTTCCCACACTTCGTTTTCTCCAAGGATACCGATATCGGCCACGCCTTGTTCCACGTATTGTGGAATATCATCGTCGCGTAGGAACAAGATTTCCATCGGAAAATTTTTAGCTTCGGTTTTTAGTTTGCGGTTGCCATTGGATATTTTAATGCCGCATTCACTCAACAATTCGAGCGATTTTTCGCTTAACCTTCCGCTTTTCTGGATAGCAATTTTAATTTTTTCCATTTTTGGTGTTCATTGTGTCTGAGAGGAAACTCCGTTATAAAACAAAAACCCGTCTGTTTCCCTTCAGACGGGTTTGTATTTATATGTTCTGTTTTATTCAAGATACATATCATTCTCACCTCGCCTGAAGGCAGGTATGAAAATGATGATGGTGATGAAACATGTTAACTTTCATTTTTATTGTATTTGTTTGCAAAGATAATGGATTTATTTTTATCAACCGCTATTTTTTTTAAAAAAAATTGAGTTTCGACTTTCGTTTCTATCCTTTTGAACGGTTGAATTGTTGAGATGCATCTTCTAAAAATTTTCAAAAAGCAGAGAAAACCTTCATTGGAATAACCCTGCGTGGCAAATTTTTATGTAAGTTTGCACACGATGAGAAAAAAGGGCTATATACTTTTACTTTGTCTTTTGTGTTTGTGGACAATCGCTTCTTTTCCACAAACATACCTTATTTTACCCGACTCTTCACAGATCACATCCTCTCGCGATTCATTGGATTTGTTGCCACGTAAAGATTTATCATTATCCGATCGTGCTATTCACTCCCAATCGGATTCGGTTCAGGAACGACCGCGGATTATGGCTTGGAAGATTGATGAGCGAACAGGTGAGCGGTACGATGCACCTATCGATACAGCAATTTATAATTATCAGCATACTACCTTGCCCGATGGCTATTCTGTGGCTGTAGGGCATTTGGGGAATTTGGGATTGCCACTTTTCTCAAAAATATTTTTCGACCGCAAAGAAAAAGATCAGTTTATTTTTTACGATGCATACTATCCTTATAATAAAGATCCCGGGAATCATTTGTTTTTTAATGTGCGTATCCCTTATTCACGTCTCAACGATCAGATGGCGGGGAACACAGAAGATAAAGAAGAACGGTTTGAGGGTCGTTTGACCATGAATTTCGGGAAAAAGCTGAACGTGGGGCTCGAGGTGGATTATCCTTATGCTCGTGGTTTTTATAACTCGCAAGCGGCCAAACATCTTGATTGGATACTTCACGGGAATTATTTAAGCGACCGTATCGAGGTGCATGCTTACGCTTCAACAGCAGAAATCACCCACTTTGAAAACGGCGGCATTACCGATGATCGTTTTATTACGCAGCCCGATTCCATTGAACAGGATTTCAAGACCAAAGATATTCCTACACAATTTTCACAAACATGGAACCGACTTAAGACCGATCAGTTTTACTTGACCGGTCGTTATAATCTGGGTTACCGTAAAGAAGCGGTGAATGCGGATGAAAAGGGTGAATTTGTGCCTGTGGCAAGTATTATTCTTACTTCGCGTTATCGTGAGCAATATCGGCGATTTTTATCATACGATACGGCTTATGTTGATCAGGAAAAACAGATTCAGGCCATTGATACAGTGTATCGCAATCGTTATTATTTGGGAGCGGTCGACGACAGTACTCATTATACCTCATTCAAAAACACACTGGCTTTGTCCATGCGCGAAGGATTCAAGGATTGGGTAAAATTTGGTCTGACTGCTTTCGTGGAACACGATTTGCGCAATTATTCCATGATCGACACTGTGGGTACGATGCGTACGAGCCACAAAGAAAATTCGGTTGTTGTTGGTGGTATTCTCAATAAACGTCAGAGCGAAAACCTACGATTCAATATTCAGGCCGATTTGGGTGTAGCGGGATATAATTTGGGTGAATTCAGGGCAATGGGAAATGTAGAAACCGGCTTCAATATTTTAGGAAAACGAACGGAACTGGTGGGTGAAGCTTACATTAAAAATCTGAAACCAAAATACCTGGAAGAGAATTATCATTCGAAATATTTTTGGTGGAACAAAGATTTTGGCGATATTCGTCGCGTGTATTTCGGCGGAAAATTATTCATTCCCTTTACCAACACTACTGTTAGTGCCGGTGTGGAAAATTTGAGGAATTACATCTATTTTGATGAAAATAAAGATCCTGTTCAAGCAGGCGATAATATTCAAGTATTTTCGGTACGGGTGGATCAGAATTTGCAGTTTGGAGTTTTTAATTGGAACAATCAAGTAGTTTATCAAGCATCGAGCAACGAGCATGCTATTCCAGTGCCCACATTAAGCTTATATTCGAATTTGTTTTTGAAAACGAAAATTGTAAACGAGCTGACATTGCAGTTGGGAGTAGATGCCCATTATCATACCAAATATTATGTTCCCGGATACGAGCCGGCATTGCTTCAATTTTATAATCAGCGGGAAATGGAAATCGGCAATTTTCCCATTGCTACTGCTTACGCCAACATGCATCTGAAACAGACCCGCTTCTTTTTAATGTTTTACAATATTGCTCCTTTAATTATGGACCCCGATTATTTTTCGCTGCCTCATTATCCGGTAAATCCTACCTTATTTAAAGTGGGACTTTCCGTGAATCTGTATAACTGAAATATAGATAACTTGTGTTGACATGAAATCTAAGAAACTGATTTTTCTGTATTTCTTTCTCCTTTTTATCGTCATTATAGTGATGGTGCTGTTGCGGAAAGGAAGTAGTCAAAAGCCGCTCTCTGTTCGCGATTACCCGCAGATTATAGAGTCGGGCGAACTCAATGTGGCAACCGGATACAGCCCTGTCGGCTATTATGTTTCGGGCGATTCCGTTAAGGGATTTCAATATGAATTGATTCGGGCTTTGGGTGATGCATGGGGATTAAAAGTGAATATTTTTCTTGGAAACAGCCTCGATGAGAATTTGAATGGATTGTTGTCGGGGAAATACGATATTGTGGCGCAAAATATTCCT
>JAQVEB010000236.1 GCA_028698105.1 Petrimonas sp.
AAGTGGCCGATAAAGCCCGGAATGGCAAACTGTCCATCCCCGAGATGACCGGTGGCACGTTTACGATCACCAATGGCGGCATTTTCGGTTCAATGCTTTCAACGCCCATTATTAATCCGCCGCAATCGGCGATCCTGGGGATGCATAATATTTTGGAACGCCCCGTTGCCATTGACGGACAGGTCATTATCCGCCCGATGATGTACGTGGCGCTTTCTTACGACCATCGTGTGATTGACGGAAAAGACTCCGTCAGCTTTTTGGTTCGCGTAAAACAATTGCTTGAAAATCCTACCGATATGCTTTTCGGAGGGAGTAATGGCGAGCGGGTTTTGTTGGAGATTTAAGTTGGTTACATTTTTGCAATAATCCGAAATTTTTTCATGTAAGATTATTCTTAGGTAAAAGATTGCCTACGGATTCGATAAAAGTAATGGCTTGTTTGGTTAGTTCCTGAACAGTACTATCTTGAAATAATACAAAATCATCGTAATCGCCGGTATGTCTTTTTTCGAATAACGTGAAGTAAACTGAAGCAATTTCAATAGGCATTTTTCCCGGAGAAATAATGTGAAGAGCAAACATTGTTTTGGTACCGGCGTGGGTATGGGATTGGACTTTTTGACTAAGCAATAACGCCGATACGGCGTAATAGCAAGCGTAATATAAACGATTCACAGCCGCATTATTAAACCCTTCGCGTGCCATCACCCCGCTTCCCTCATGGTTTCCTTTGATCGCTTGTATCTGTAGGCGATCATCGCTTTTCTACTTTCATCATCCATTTGTACTTTCATAGCGGAATCCCTTCGTTTATCACGTTAATTTGGAAGGGGGTCGTAAATGGACGGTTTTCCCATTCCTTCTTCAATATTACCGTAGGACTGATGTTTACTCCATATTGAACCTCGAGCAGAAAGAGAGGAGTGGTAATATGCTGTTCTTCGCGGACGGACAATGTGTCTTTATCAACGATAATTAAAAGGTCAATATCACTTTCGGGATTATCGTCTCCACGAGCTACACTCCCATACAGAATAGCTTGGGTTCCGGGAGGAGAAGTTTTGTAAATTGATTGTCGTATTTTATCAACAATAGCCTTTCTATTCATAGTTGTGGATAGTTTTACAGATAATTTATAATAACAAAATCTCTTTATCGTAAGACATATATTCCTTCTTTTTCAATTCGTTGTTTGAGATAAGGACTCATTTTGGATCGAAAACGTGCTACGTTAACCGAACAGTCTAACAACTTTTCCAGGTCTTCTTTTAAATCAATTAATATAAATGGATTTGGCGTTTCCTTCCCCGCACAAATGCCACATCACTCATAGGTGTATGCTCATTCTTGGCAACCGATCCGAATATCCGTACTGATCTGATTCCGTATTGGCGCGCAAGCAAATCGCCGAAAGAACGGAGCAGTTTTATGTACTCGTTTTTGGCTTTCATAAAGGCAAAAATAATCAAAAAAAACGATATAATAGCCGATGAGCACTTTAAACTACAAAATTAACGTTATCAGTTATTTATAATCTTAAACCGGGCGAACTTAAGCAACAGTTGTTTTTGTCCTGCCTCTTCGAAATTCACGATAGCACGTTTGTCATCGCCCAAAAATTCGATGGAGGCAACCACCCCGCGGCCAAACCGTTCGTGCTCAATTTTGTCGCCGGCCTGCAATTCCTGCGCCTCTTTCGATAACGGTTTGGATGATGCCGATTGTTGAACAGGCGTAATATTTCGGTATTGAGGCGAGGGCGAAGATCGTTCAAAACGCGGAGCGTTTTCTCGTTGCTCGCGCAACGATTCCCAAAAACCGTCGGTACGTTGTGTGGCGGCAGACGATAATGTATTTCGCTCCATCGCAAGGAAATTTCCATCAATATCGCTCAAAAAGCGGCTTTCGCGCGAAGCGTTGATGCTTCCGTTCCTAAACCGGCTTTTGGCAAAGGTGAGCGTGCAGGTTTCTTTGGCGCGCGTGATGGCTACATAAAACAGGCGGCGTTCTTCTTCGAGGCCGCGAACATCCATTTTCGACATTCCCGAAGGGAAAAGATCTTCTTCCAGTCCTACTACGAAAACATGGTTAAATTCCAGTCCTTTGGCCGAGTGAACGGTCATGAGCGTAACTTTTTCGTCGCCCGATTCTTTATCGGTGTCCTGGTCTGTGAGCAACGAAACTTCAGACAGGAAATCCACCAGGCTCACGTTTTCATCGCCTTGTTCTGTGCGTGTGGTGACAAACTCGCTCATCGCATTGAGTAATTCCTGAATATTCTGCGCGCGGCTCATGCCTTCGGGCGTCATATCGTCGTACGCTTCTTTAGCGATGCCGGAATTTTTAATCACCGATTGCGCCAGTTCAAAGGCGCTCAGGGTTTCGTTTTCCGCAATAAAAGCGCTGATAAGTTCATGGAATCCGGCCAGTTTCCTGGCGGTTCCCGCATTTACGTCCAAATTGTATTCCAACGGACGGGAAAGAACCTGCCACAGGCTTACGCCGTGAAGTTGCGCGGCGGAAGTTATTTTTTGCACCGTAACGGTTCCGATCCCGCGCGTGGGGTAATTAATGATCCGGCGAAGAGCCTCCTCGTCACTCGGGTTCACAATGAGACGGAAATAGCTGATGACGTCTTTTATCTCCCGGCGTTGGTAAAACGATAGTCCGCCGTAAATGCGATACGGAATATTTTTTTTGCGCAATGCCTCCTCAAAAATACGCGATTGTGCGTTGGTGCGGTACAAAATGGCAAAATCGCCGAACGAGGCGTGCGCCTCGTAGCGCATGCGCGCTATTTTGTTGGAAACGATCAACCCTTCTTCAAAATCGGAAAAAGCGCTAACCACGTCAATTTTCTCTCCCTCGTCGTTATCGGAAAAAACGTTTTTAAAAATCTGTTCCGTATTTTTCTTGATGAGGCTGTTGGCCGCGTTCACGATATTTTTTGTAGAACGGTAGTTCTGTTCCAGTTTAAATATCTGTGTTTCGGGGAAATTAGATTTGAATTTCAGTATGTTATCTATATTCGCACCGCGAAACGAATAAATGCTTTGCGCGTCGTCGCCCACCACGCACACCCGGTGATGAACATCTGCAAGCTGTTTCACGATAAGATGCTGCGAGAAATTCGTGTCCTGATACTCATCCACCAAAATATATTGAAACCGGTTGCGGTAGTTTTCCAAAATATCGGGATGGTCGCGGAAAAGAATGTTGGTGTACATCAACAGGTCGTCGAAATCCATGCTGTTTGCCGCTCGCAACCTGTTTTGATATCGTTGGTAAATCTCGAACAATTGGGGCCGTTTTGCCATACGGTCGTATTCAATAATCTCCGTGTTTTGCGCGTACATCTTTGGCGTGATCAGGTTGTTTTTCGCACGCGAAATTTGATTATGAACGCCGCCCGGCTTGTAAACCTTATCGTCGAGGTTCATGTCCTTGATGATAAGTTTCAGCAGATTATTGGAGTCCGTCGTATCGAAAATGGTGAAGTTGGATTGAAAACCGATGCTTTCCGCCTCATTGCGCAGAATGCGCGAAAAAATAGCGTGAAATGTACCCATCCACAACTGACGGGCTTTTTTTTCACCGACGAGCCCGGCAATACGCGATTTCATTTCGCGCGCGGCTTTGTTCGTGAACGTGAGCGCCAGAATGTAGTAGGGGGGCAGCCCTTGTTCGAGCAGGTAAGCTATTTTGTACGTAAGTACGCGTGTTTTTCCCGAACCCGCTCCGGCAATCACCAACGAAGGCCCGTCGCAGAATTCCACTGCAGCCTGCTGGGCTTTGTTTAATTGCGCAAGCAATTCGGATGGCGTATTATCGCGGGTTTTTTGCATGGATACAAAAATACGAAATTTGCGTGTAATGCCATAAAAAAACCGCTCTCGATTAAGGGCGGTTTTTTAAGCATTTATCAACAAGTGATTATCTGAACGTGTAACGGATGCTCAGTGCAAAACCGGCATACCAGTAATCGTTATAATTGTTCGTAAAGTTGAAGGATGGTTTCCAGTCAAGTCCTACGGTGAAAGGTGCTGTCGGGAAGGCATATTCCAATCCTGCGATTAAGTCCCCTCCAAGCAACAGAGCGCTGGAATATTGATCTTTGTTTTTGTTGATAGCTCCCAGGTGAGCGCCAAGACCGACAAACCAATCCAAACCGGGGGCGCCGGCGATAGGCTGTTGATATTCATATAAACCTGTCAGTTGGAAATAATTCGGAGAGAAGCTTAAAATTCCGTCCAAAGCACTTGCAGGAGAAATAAAATGTTTCAACGTTAAACCGCTGTCATACCCTAATCTTACACCAAAGCCGGTTCTGTAATTCTGCGCGCTGATGGTAGTCGTGAAAGCAGCAATCAATAAGCCTGCAATAAAAAATCTTTTTAGTTTCATAAGTCAATGTTTTTAATTAATAATCTTTCTATTTCTTTTTGATGATTCATTAATAATTCCCATTATTAACTTAAATAACAATTTTCGCCGTCAAATGTTTTCAGTAGGAATTAGAAAAACGAGATACGAAAAGTGAAAAAATTACCTGGAAAAGTGATTTCTTATATTAAGATACTGACTATTAGTATTTTGATCGGTTTTTGTCGTGGCGTAAAGCTGTTTATCCGCGAAGCGATATTTTATAACATTCCCGACATAAGGGCTGATATTCCTGCATTTCGCCAAGCATAACCTGTTTATCGTTTGCGACAAGCCGATGTGAATAATTGGCTAATTTCCCACATTTTACGCATATTGCGTGCACTTTGGTCACATCGTCGGCAACGGCGCAGAGCGCCGGCATCGGCCCGAAGGGCACACGTTTGAAATCCATATCCAATCCGGCAACGATTACCCTTACGCCCTGATCGGCAAGTTGTTGGCAGACATCAGTCAGGCCTTCGTCGAAGAATTGAGCTTCATCAATCCCAACCACCTGCACTTCGGAAGATAAAAGAAGAATATTGCTGGAATGTTCTACTGGTGTGGAGATAATGGAATTTTTATCGTGCGATACCACTTCTTCATCGGAATACCGGTTGTCAATGGCCGGTTTAAAGATCTCTACCTTTTGTCGGGCAAATTTTGCCCTGCGCAATCTGCGCAGCAGTTCTTCCGTTTTCCCTGAAAACATGGAGCCGCAAATAACTTCTATGCGGCCGGTGGGTTGTGTTTCGTTTAAGTTGTTTTCGTTGTACATTTTCGCGATA
>JAQVEB010000237.1 GCA_028698105.1 Petrimonas sp.
GTTGCGTCCAGACTTTTCCGGCATTGATTCCAATCTTTTCTACCATAATCGTGTCTTTTTATAAATGAACTGCAAAGTTACGATTGTTAATTTGTAAAGGCAAAAAGTAGCGTTAAAATGATGCGGTTCTTAACCGTTCAGTCGGTTTAAAATGTCTGAAACCTGTTGAATTACAGAATGTTGATTATCGTTATGGATAACGAAGTCCGATTGATTGATTTTTTCCTGATCGGTAAGTTGATTTTTAGCCCGTTCGCTAATTTTATGCTCGGGCACATTGTCGCGGAGCGATGCGCGTGCAAAGCGGATGTTTTCGGGCGCTGCAACGGTGATTATTTTGTCAACGTATCGTTCAAAACCTCCCTCAAAAAGTACCGCCGCATCAATGGCCGTAAACGGATAATTTTTTCTTTTTTCGGCCCATCCGGTATAGTCTTTCATCAGTTCGGGATGAATAATTGAATTGGCCAGTTGCAGTTTTTGTGGGTCGTTAAAGATGAGTTGCGCCAGTTTTCTCTTATCGAGTTTTCCGTTAATGTATAACTCACTGCCAAAAGAAGATGTTAATTTTTGACGTATTACCGGCGATTGGTCATTTAGCCGCTTGGCTTCGCTATCCGCGTCGTAAACAGGAATGCCGTGAAGTTTCAGCAATTCGCTTACTACCGATTTTCCACTGCCGATGCCGCCGGTTACACCAATTTTTATCATGTTTTCACGACTAATTGTTTTCGAAAAGAAACTCTACCGAAGAGGGCGCTATACGCGGATTGATAATGCTTTTGGGACTTTTTGTGAGTTCAAGTTCCACTCTTCCGTCCGCGTTGGACTTGAATTTGTTGTAATTCAGCCGTATCTCAAAATCCTCGGGTGCAATTTTTTTGTATTCATCCAAGGTCACCGAAAACGAAACTTTTGCCTGCGACGGGAAGAATTTCACATCCAATCCTTGCGGCAGGTTTGAACCGGTAATGGGGACGTCGAAACTTTTCTCGGTGTACTCCTTAATGGGAATATACATCTCCACTTCGCTGGGAATAAATTTCACTCCCTCAACCGGTTTTATCTTTATCTTCAGTTGCGAAGTGGATTTCAGGTTTTCAAAAAGCGTGTACTCGGTTATCGCATTTTTCAGTTGCGCCAGCTTTTGTTTTGAAGAATAGGCTGTAACTTTTTCGGGAATGAACGTGGTGCTGTCTATAATCAAATTAGCGGCATTGGTGGTAATTTCTCCGTCGAAAGCCACCTGAAGTTCTTTTTTCTCAAGCTTTGAGGTGGCCAGCGGAACAATTGCCGGATAATAACTGATTAATGTGGCTTTGGGAAACTGGTTGGTGATGAGGTATCGCAATTCGTTTCCCTGGATGGAGTTGATGTTTTTCTTCTTGTAATCGGCGACATTGATTTCGAGTGAATCAATTTTCTTCAGATCGTACTTGAAAATCGCTGCACCGTTGTCAACGATCCGGGTTTCGATGTATTCGGGGAGAGGTTCGTCAAAGACCACATCTTCCGGCACATTCGTATATTTCAACGGCAGACGGTATGTCCCTTCCACGTTTTCGCGACGCGAAAAGAGCATGAGCCAGAAGATGAAGGCCATCAACACGAAAAACAAAAACGTGAACAAATTCTTCCACGGGAAAGTGGAAAAAAAAGCCCGCATTTTTGGTTTCCAGGATTGTATTTTTTCTCCGAAATCCATAATTGCTTATGGAGAGCCTGTTTTAGTTGGTATTTACATCGGCAGACGAAGCGTAAACCGAACTTTTTTCAAATTTCATTTTCACTCCGTCGGCAACTTCTATCAGGAACCACGTGTCGCCCACTTCGCGAATGCGTCCGTGTATGCCTCCGGCAGTTACTACCTTGTCGTTAACCTTCATTCCTTCGCGCGCTTTCTGAAGGTCTTTCTGCTTTTTCTGTTGCGGACGGATCATGAAAAAATAAAAAACGGCGATGATAGCCACCATCATGATCATGGTCATTCCCATTCCTCCTCCGGCGCCTGCGCCGGCTTGCAATAAAATATTCATCGTGAGTTAATTTTAGTTGGTTGTTTAATTTTTAAATATAATGTTTTCTTTTTTCAGTTCACTTACAACAGCATCCAGAATGCCGTTCACGAAGGTTCCGCTTTTTGGCGTGCTGTAAGATTTTGCAATGTCTATGTATTCATTCAGTGTTACGCTTGTGGGTATGGTTTCAAAAGCCATTAATTCGGCTACGGCAACTTGCATGATGATGAGGTCCATAAAGGCAACGCGGTCGAAATCCCACTTGTCGGTGTTCTTTTCCAGCAGGGTGCGGATTTGTTTCTCGTTTACGATGGTTTCGTCAAGCAGCTTCAGGGCGTATTGCCTGTCTTCCAGGTCTTTGAACATGGGCAAAAGAGCCTGATGATCGCCTTTTTCTTCCGAAAATTGCTTAATGGTTTTCAGCACGAATGTTTGCACGATTTCCACGTCATCGTTCCAATAGATGCTTTCATCTTCGAGAATATCGTCCAATTCCTCGTTGACGTATATGAACTGCTTGAAGGTTTTTCGCCAGAATTCCCGATCGTCGGCATACGTAGGATTCGCTAATCCGGCGTAATTTTCGTACGTTTCCGATTCCAAAATCCTGTCGAGCAGATTTTTCACGAAAGTTTCATTTTCGTCCCAGCTCATCGGCCTTTCTTCCAGTTGTTTTCGGAACTGCCGGTTATCCCTGAGCTGCCGGATAAATTTATTTTCCGTGAGGTTCGTATTCGGATTCAGATCTTCTTCCGACGGCAGAAATTTATTTCTTTTGGCTTCAATCCGGTTTTCATATAAATCCGTAATTCTAACCATCAGTAAAAGCAGGTAATAATAAAGATCGTATGATTTCTGAAATCCAAACAAAAGTTCTTTTTCCGCATTCCTCAGATTATTGTTCGAATTTTGATACCACGAATATACAATTTGTACAATTCTGATGCGAATTAAGTTGCGATTAATCATTGTTGAAATGAACTATTATTGTGCAAAAATAGGTATTTTTTCTGTATCTTTACCATAAAAACCGAAAAGTCTCCGGTTTCCGACGCAATAAGAACTAAAAAAACAGGTTTTTAAATTAGATTTTGTAGTTTTGCAAACGCAACAATATAAATTTATACAATATGAAGAAAATAAGCTTATCAATTCTATTTATCATGCTTGTCATAACAGTTTTCGGACAACAAGCCGAGCGGATGATCTCCATCATCCCCGAACCCGTGTCGCTGGTGAAAAAAGGCGGACATTACGTCTTGCCCGAGAATGTAACCATTTCGAGCCCTGTGGGCAAAGAAATGAATTTTGTGAACAATTATTTAAAGGATAAACTCGCCACGGCAACAGGGAAAAAAGTTAGCGTTGCCGCTAATGCAAAAAATACCAATATCCAACTTGTTTTGAATAAAACGGCCGACGGCAAAATAGGTGACGAGGGTTATGCGTTGTCGGTTACTTCGTCGGGCGTGGTTATAAAAGCCAACAAGCCCGCCGGCCTGTTTTACGGCGTGCAAACTCTGTTGCAGCTTTTCCCGCCACAAATCGAAAGCGCGAAAGTGCAGGAAAATGTTTCCTGGCAGGTTCCGCAAGTGGAGATCACCGATTATCCGCGTGTGGGATGGCGCGGCCTTATGCTCGATGTATCGCGGCATTTCTTCACGGTGGATGAAGTAAAGCGATACATAGATGACATGGCGAAATACAAATACAACCGGTTTCATTGGCACTTGACCGATGACGAGGGTTGGCGTATCGAAATAAAAAGTTTGCCGAAGCTGACCGAAGTCGGAGCGTGGCGCGTGGAAAAAATAGGAACATTCGGCGATATGTCCAAACCACTTCCCGGCGAGCCGAAAAATTACGGTGGATTTTACACACAAGACCAGATTCGCGATATCGTGAAATATGCAGCCGACCGTTTTGTGCAGGTGATGCCCGAAATTGACGTGCCGGGGCACAGCCTCGCGGCTATTGCTTCGTATCCCGAACTTTCGTGTACGCCCGGTGCGGATAAATATGAAGTGCACGCCGGCGAACAATTCATGGATTGGTCGCATGGAGCGCCTCCCATTGCTTTGGTAGATAACACATTATGTCCGGCGAACGAAAAGGTGTACGAGTTTATGGACAAAGTGATGACCGAAGTTGCACAGCTTTTTCCGTTTGAATATATTCACACGGGCGGCGACGAAGCGCCGCATAATTTCTGGCAAAAAAGTCCGCAGGTGCAGGCTTTGATGAAACGCGAGGGGTTGAAAACCATTCCGCAGGTACAATCGTACTTTGGTAAAAGACTCGAAAAAATTATTCAGGCCAAAGGCAAAAAAATGATGGGCTGGGACGAAATTCTGGAAGGCGGTATCACGCCTACAACCGCACTGATGAGTTGGAGAGGAGTTAAATATGGGATTGAAGCGTCAAATTCGGGTCATTATGTGGTGATGTCGCCTACCATTTTCACCTATATTGATTACATGCAGGGCGATATTTCCACGGAGCCGCCCGTTTACAGTTCCTTACGTCTGAATCAGGCCTATAAATTCGATCCGATTCCCGAAGGCGCGAATGCCAAATACATCCTCGGCGGACAAGCCAACCTGTGGACGGAACAAATCTATAACATCCGCCAGGCCGAATATATGACCTGGCCGCGCGGTTTCGCGATCGCCGAATCGGTATGGTCGCCAAAGGAGAAGAAAGACTGGGATAAGTTTGCCGCAAAAACGCAAGACCATTTTCAGCGCCTGAATTACGCGCAAACAAAATATTCTCCCGCCATTTACGACCCAATTGTAAAGGTTACGCGCGATGGCGACAAATATTACGTGGAGCTCACAACGGAAATTGACGGACTGGATATTTACACCAGTTTCGACAACTCCGAGCCCGATAATTTCTATCCGAAGTACACCAAACCGCAACTGATTCCCAAAGACGCCAGTCTGATGCGCATCATCACGTATCGCGGCGATAAACCCATTGGGCGATTGATGACTATTCGGGTAGATGACCTGAAAAAACGGGTTCGTTAATACTTCCTGTGTTGGGTCGTTTAGTAGAAAGTTATTTCGAAGAGTTACATATATCCACCTAAATTTGGGTGGATATATGCAATTTAATTGTATATATCTGCGCGTTATGCGGCAGCTTAAAAGACGACACCAAACCAAAAAAAATCACCTTGAC
>JAQVEB010000238.1 GCA_028698105.1 Petrimonas sp.
AAACGCATTGAGCCGTTTGTGAACCGGTTGCGAAAAATATATCCCCCCATTCCGGTGCAATATTACGATGAGCGTTTTTCATCGAAAATGGCTCATCAAGCGATGCTGGACGGCGGATTAAAGAAAAAAGACAGACAAAACAAAGCGCTGGTGGACGAAATCAGTGCGACCATTATCCTGCAGGGATATATGGAGAGTAAAAGAGCGTTTGATATTTGATGTTCGCTGTTTGAAGTCTGGACTTCACAAATGTCAAACTTCAAATTCCCAAACATTTTGATTATGATTTTACCTATTTATATATTTGGGCATCCGGTATTGCGAAAAGTTGCCCGCGACATTGATACTGCAACTTATCCGAATTTGCCGGAATTGATACAAAACATGTTTGAAACCATGTACAACGCCGACGGCGTGGGCTTGGCCGGACCGCAGGTGGGTCTTGAAGATCGTATTTTCGTGGTGGATCTGGAGCCGTTGGCCGATGATGAACATCCTGATTTCAAGGGGTTTAAAAAAGCATTTATCAATGCAAGGATTACGGAGCGCGACGGCGATCTGGAACTGGTGGAGGAAGGATGTTTAAGCATTCCGGGGATTCATGAGAAAGTGCCTCGCGAGGGCAGGATACGCATTACGTATCTGGATGAAAACCTGCAGGAACACGACGAAGAATATACCGGTTACCATGCACGGGTTATTCAGCACGAATACGATCATTTGGACGGCGTGATGTTCGTGGATAAAATTTCACCGATCCGCAAGAGACTGATCAAAACAAAATTGATTGGGTTGACGAAAGGGAAAACAGATTGTCATTATAAGGTGAAAGTGGCGAGGTAGTTTATTGCGAAAGCAAAGAAGCCGCCGCTTTATCCACAAACCAGATTAAATCTCCCGAATCCGGCTGCACCAATGCTGCCGGATATTTTTTTTCGGCTTCCGCGGGGTGGGAGATGATCTCCGAAACTTTCTGCGCTTTGTTTTCTCCCGTTACCAAAAACGCCACATTTCGGGCTGCGTTAATCGCTCTGCCGGATAAACTTACCCGTTTTTGTCCTGTCTCCGGATGGGTTCCCACAACACACAGTTTAGGGCTGTTCCATAATTCTATTTCCTGCGGAAAAATGGATGCCGTATGCCCATCGTCGCCCATGCCCAGCATTAACACATCAAAGGAGGGGATTCCGTTTTCGGAACGCAATTCCGTTTTCAGCACTTCGGCATACCGATTCGCTTCCTCTTCGGGAGGATTTTCGCCGTAAATGCGAAAAATATTGCTTTCGGGCACGGGAATACGGTCGAAAAAATGTTCTTTTGTCATCTTGTAGTTGCTTTGTTCATCGGTAGGAGGCACGCAGCGCTCATCGCCCCAAAAGAATTTTATCTTTTTCCAATCAATATCTTTTTCGGGATTTTCAGCCCAATAATCGAATAACGATTTGGGTGTGGAACCTCCGGATAACGCAAGCGTGAGCGTCTCTTTTCCGACTAAAATTTCTTTCAACCAATCGGTAAAAGCGGCATTCAATTCTTCTTTATTTTCAAATATTCGTATTTTCATAATTCGTTTTTTATGAATGTTTCAAAAGTCTTACTACAGTTTTATTTTGTCATTTGAACGCAGTAAAATATCTGGTTTTTTACATGTTATAGATTCTTCACTTTGTTAAAACTACGTTACCAATGACATATTTTGATAAATATCTGATTTTGAGTTATTATAGATTTCTCACTTCGCTCGAAATGACAACCGCAGATAGTTGGGCTTCAAGTCAGTTGTCATGTTGGAGCAAAGCGGAAATCCCGATTATCGGGGCCGACGAAAGGAGGCATCTATTTAATTATTATTCATGTCATTTCATCTTTATGCCCAATTTTTGGGTGAGGTCTCGGAATGACAGAGTGATAGTCCACTTTAGAGATTCCACGAATTCTTACTGGCGCATGTTACAATTCGCAATACACGCCGTCATCAGCCAGGTTTTTACACGGATAACGCCACGTATTTTCCTTTCCCTCAATTAGTTCATCGGCCACCTCCGGCCCCCACGATCCGGCGGGGTAGCCGTAGAGCGGCGCATCGGGATTTTGCTCCCAATAATCGAGTATCGGCTGCACGAATTTCCACGTTGCCAAAACGGCTTCTCCCGGCATGTATAATGTGTTATCGCCTTGCATGCAGTCGAGTATGAGGCGTTCGTATGCATCGGGGATGTAATGGTCATTCAGATCGGAATAGTGGAAATCCATATTCACCGATTTTACTTCGTAACCGTTTCCGGGCACTTTCATTCCGGTCTTCAGCAGGATGCCTTCATCGGGTTGAATGCGCAGGATCAGTTGGTTGTCGTTTCTTCCTTCGCTCTGGAAAAGAGCAAACGGTGAAGGCTTGAAATGGATGACCACTTCCGATACGCGCGTCGGTAATCGTTTTCCGGTGCGAATGTAGAAGGGAACACCTTCCCATCGCCAGTTGTCAATGAAAAATTTCATTGCTACGTATGTTTCCGTTCGCGAATCCTTGTCCACTTCCGGCTCCTGCCGATAACCCGCATATTGTTTGCCCCGAACGGTGGAAGCTGTGTATTGTCCGCGTATGACGTTGTTTTTCAAATCGTTTTCAGTCAGCGGACGCAAAGCCCGGAAAACTTTCATTTTTTCGTACCGGATGTCTTCGCCCGAAATCTTTATCGGGGGTTCCATCGCTATCAGCGAAACGATTTGCAACAGGTGGTTTTGCACCATATCACGCAGAGCCCCGGCGTTGTCGTAATATCCGCCGCGCTCTTCCACTCCAAGGTTTTCGGCGGTTGTAATTTCAACGTGATCAACGTAATTCCGGTTCCAGAGCGGTTCGTAAATACCGTTTGCGAAACGGGTAACCATCAGGTTTTGAACGGTTTCCTTGCCGAGATAATGATCAATCCGGTAAATTTGTTCTTCTTCAAAGAACCCGAGCAGCAATTTATTCAGTTCTTTTGCCGATTGCAAATCGTGTCCGAAAGGTTTTTCGATGATAATTCGCCGGAACCCTTTTTGTTGCAAGGTAAGCCCTTGTCCGTAAAGATATTTTGGAATGAGGGAATACAGTTGCGGCGGCGTGGAAAGATAAAAAATATAGTTTTTCTGTAAATCAAATTTTTTGTTGAGTTCGCTCAATTTATTCTTTACCAGCGCATAATCTTCGGCTTTTTGCGTGTCAATGGGCTGGTAAAAAATTTTCGACAGAAATTTGTTTATATGCTCGGCTTTCGCATCGTTGAAATTTGAAAACTTTTTAATGCCTTCCTTCATCTTCTTGCGAAACTCGGCGTCGGTAAATTTTGTGCGGCTCACACCCAAAACGGCGTATCCGTCTGGCAATAAGTTATTCATGTAAAGATCGAATACGGCCGGGATGAGTTTGCGGTATGTGAGATCACCCGAAGCTCCGAAAATTACAAGTGCCTGATTAATTGCTTTCTTCATTCTTATTTTATTGAAATTGTTTTTTGTAAACAATTGCACGATAAAAAAGTTGAACCAAAAAACGTAAGATCGAAAAAACGCGGCGCCGATGAGAGATTAAACGACGTATCGTTTGCAGAATGAATAAATTGTTGTATCTTTGCGCCTCTAAATTCAAGATTTAGTTTTAAACAATTAATTATTAATATTTTTAGTATGAACAATTACGAAACCGTTTTCATTTTGACTCCCGTTTTGTCTGATGCACAGATGAAGGAAGCGGTTGAAAAATTCAAGACCCTCCTCACGGAACAAGGAGCCGAGATCGTAAACGAAGAAAACTGGGGGCTGCGCAAGCTGGCTTACCCCATCGAGAAAAAAACCACGGGTTTTTACAGCTTTTTGGAATTTAAAGCCGATCCGGCAACGATTGACAAGCTGGAAGTGAATTTCCGTCGCGACGAACGCGTAATCCGTTTCTTAACGGTGAAACAAGACCATTTTGCATTTGAATATGCCGAAAAGAGACGCAACAACAAGCACGGGAAAAAACACGAAGCGAAAGCTCCCGTAAAAGAAACTGCGGAAAAAGTTGAAAATGATGTTGAATCAGAAGAAAAGGAGGATTAAAAATGGCTAAACAATCAGAAATCAGGTATTTAACACCAGTGTCGGTGGATGTAAAAAAGAAAAAATACTGCCGTTTCAAAAAGAACG
Source organism: Petrimonas sp. (assembly GCA_028698105.1). Classification (GTDB taxonomy): domain Bacteria; phylum Bacteroidota; class Bacteroidia; order Bacteroidales; family Dysgonomonadaceae; genus JAQVEB01. The sequence goes on from JAQVEB010000238.1 coordinate 4,168, forward strand.
GAATCAAATACATTGATTATAAAGATCCGGAATTTTTAAAGAAATTCCTGAACGAACAGGGTAAAATTCTGCCGCGCAGAATCACCGGTACATCGTTGAAATTTCAACGTCGTATTGCACAAGCAGTTAAAAGGGCACGCCACATTGCGTTGCTTCCTTATGTAACCGATTTAATGAAATAAAAAGGAGGAGAAAGAAATGGAAGTAATTTTAAAAGAAGACATTACCAACCTGGGTTACAAGGATGATGTAGTGAACGTGAAAAAAGGTTATGCCCGCAATTATCTTATTCCGCAGGGAAAAGCGTACATTGCGACTGAATCGGCAAAGAAAGTGCTGGAAGAGAACAACAGACAGCGCGCCCACAAACTCGAAAAAATGAAAGCGGACGCACAGGCGATTGCCGACAAAATGGAAGGCACAACCCTTACCATTGGCGCGAAAACCAGTTCCACAGGAACTATTTTCGGTTCGGTTACCAACATTCAGGTTGCCGACGGGCTGGCTGAAAAAGGTTTTGAAGTAGATCGCAAAAAGATCGTTATCAAAGGCCAGGTGAAAGAAGTTGGCAATTATACGGCAACGGTGAATCTGCACAAGGAAGTTTCGGTTGAAATTCCGTTTGAAGTGGTTGCAGAATAGATTTCCGATAAAATACAAATAGAGAAAGCCCCGGCGAATTTTTTTCGTCGGGGCTTTTTTCGGTTATAACTTTCGTGAAAAAAATTGTGTTTTTAATACATTCACAATTAGTTGCTTACGACCTATATGCGCGTGAAAAATACAAATCGCATAAATGTTAATGCACATTTTATGCAAATTTTTGAGCTAAAAATCCTAACAATTTTTTTTGTTGTACACTATGTTTGCGTGGATTGAATCAACAATGCGTTCTTATATTATTAATGCGAATCCAGAGTTGAAAACTCTAAATTCAATGTTGATTTAATTTGTTTATAATCAGTAAAATAAGTATCGTTTTATTTGCTCATTTCCTTGAAAATCATTATCTTAGAAGAAAAATTCAACTA
>JAQVEB010000013.1 GCA_028698105.1 Petrimonas sp.
CAAATTCATGACGGATGGCGTTTGGTGGTTTTTATTATTCTGGCTGCCGGCTTACCTGAGTTCGGTATACAACCTGGATTCCACCGCAAGCGCAGTACATATTTTTGTTGTGTACGCCATTTCCATGCTGGCGATTCTCGCCGGAGGATTCCTTCCGACATATTTTATGGAAAAAAAGAAAATGGATCCTTACGCCGGACGCATGCGGGCGATGCTGATCTTCGCATTCTTTCCGTTATTGATATTGCTGGCGCAACCGTTGGGACACATTTCCGTGTGGATTCCGGTAATCCTCATCGGTATAGCGGCTACGGCACATCAATCGTGGTCGGCAAACATTTTCTCCACCGTTAGCGACATGTTCCCCAAATATGCCGTAGCTACCATTACCGGTATCGGCGGAATGGCCGGTGGAGTTGGCGCATTTCTCATCAACAAAGGTTCGGGTCTATTATTCGATTATTCCATCAACACGAACATGAGTTTTATGGGATTTCAGGGTATTGAAGCGGGATATTTTATCATTTTTATGATTTGTGCCGTGGCTTACCTGATCGGATGGATCGTGATGAAATCGCTGGTTCCGAGGTATCAATTGATCAAAGAAATGTAATATTTCAGCAAATAAGATACAAAAAAGGATGCCGCAAAGCATCCTTTTTTATTCTATAGCCTTTTTAGGCATTATTCCAGATAAGTGTATCCGTAAAGCCCTGAACGGTAATTCGATAAAAACTCTTTACCTTCTTCCACGGATATTTTTCCCTGTTTCACAGAACTCATTACCCAGGTTTCCACCGTGCGAACAAGTTTTTTTGCGTTATATTGTGCATAATCAAGCACTTCGGCTACGGATTCCCCGTCAATGATCTGATCAATGCTGTATCCTTTTTCACCTGTTGAGACGTGCACCACGTTGGTGTCGCCGAATAAATTATGCAAATCGCCCAAAATCTCCTGATATGCACCAACCAGAAAGACGCCGATGTAATACGGTTCGTTCTTCTTCAGGGCGTGAACGGGCAGGAACGAAGTGTGGAACCCGTCCTGTGCGGCAAAATTGGCTATTTTTCCGTCGGAATCGCAGGTGATGTCCTGCAGCGTGGCGGTGCGTTCCGGTTTTTCGTCCAAACGATGGATCGGAATGATCGGAAATACCTGATCAATTGCCCATGAGTCGGGGAGCGACTGGAACAACGAGAAATTACAGAAATATTTATCGGGCAGCAGCGCCGATAGCTGTCGTAACTCCTCGGGTGCGTGCTTGGCGCGGTTTGTCATCAGGTTTATTTCGCGGGCAATGGAGAAATACAATTCTTCCACCTGCGCGCGCGTTTTCAGATCGAGCATGCCAAGGCTGAATAAATCGAGCGATTCTTCCCTGATTTGCTGCGCATCGTGCCATGCTTCCAGCATGCGCGCATTGGAGAGATTGTCCCAAATGGCGTATAATTCTTTCACCAATTCGTGATCGTTCTCCTGAATTTCTTTGTCCTCATCCCACGAAGGCAGGGTGGCCGTCTCCAACACTTCAAAGAGCAGTACCGAATGATGCGCCGTTAGCGCACGTCCCGATTCCGTGATGATATTGGGGTGAGGGATTTCGTTTTTGTTGGCCGCGTCAACGAAGGAGAAAACCGAGTCGTTCACGTATTCCTGAATGGAATAATTGATGCTGTTCTCCGTGTACGAAGAGCGGGTTCCATCGTAGTCCACGCCAAGGCCGCCGCCTATGTCCACAAATTCGATGCCAAAGCCCGATTCATGGAGTTGCACATAAAATTGAGCAGCTTCGCGAAGCGCCGTTTTTATGCGGCGTATTTTTGTAATTTGGCTGCCGATGTGAAAATGGATTAAGCGGAAACATTCCGTCAGCTTTTGTTTCTTAAGGATTTCAAGCGCTTCGAGCAACTCGCTGGAGTTGAGGCCGAATTTGCTGCCGTCGCCACCCGATTCTTCCCATTTGCCGCTTCCCGAGCTGGCCAACTTCACGCGGATACCGATATTGGGTTTTACTTTCAATCGTTTTGATATTTCGATGGTCAGATCGAGTTCGTTGAGCTTTTCAACCACAATAAACACTTGCTTACCCATTTTTTGCGCCAGCAAAGCCAGTTCAATATAACTTTCGTCCTTGTAGCCGTTGCAAATGATCAGCGAATCGCTGTTGGTATTTATGGCCAGTACGGCATGAAGTTCGGGTTTCGATCCGGCTTCCAGGCCGATATGGAACCGTTTTCCGTAGGAAACGATCTCTTCAACCACCTGCCGCATCTGGTTCACTTTAATGGGGTAAATAATGTAATTCTGAGCGGTATATTCGTATTCTTTCGAGGCTATTTTAAAGCTGTTCGATATTTTCTCAATCCGGTTATCCAGAATTTCCGGAAAACGAACCAAAACAGGAGTGGAAACATCCCGTAAATAAAGCTCACGCATTAAGTCGCTCAAATCTACGCTGTTACCTTCTTTTTTTCGTGGCGTTACTTGTACGTGTCCTTTCTCGTTTATCGAAAAATAACCGTTACCCCATCCGTTGATGTTGTATAATTCTTCCGAATCTTCAATGCGCCATTTTCTCATTTTATTGCAATTCAGTTTAAGTTTATAAGCAGTTAAAAATATCAATTGCAAAAATACGTAATAATTTTATCTTAGCACGATGCAGAAATTAAATTGCGACGTAAAATCTACAAAAGAACAACAAAAACGCATAAATAACATTCTTTAACGGAGATAATGCAACATTTCGGCGTTAAATTCATCAGAATAAATAACGAGCTAATTTTACAAACCCATTAAAAGTGTTGCTTATGAAATCCAAAAAGAATCTTCTCATACTGCTAACCGTTGCTGTTATATTTGTTAGTGGTTCCTGCAATAAAGAAAATAACGACTTGAACATGAAAGATTTACCCGATCCCATTAAAATTGAACTACGTTCGGCCGAACAGCAGATCGTGAAATCGGATCAGAATTTTGCCTTCGATGTTTTCGGAAAAGTGTTTACCGAAGAAGCCTCCGGCGATGATCAGAACTTTATGGTATCGCCTTTCAGCCTGAGCATGGCATTGGCCATGACGTGGAACGGCGCTGCCGGAGAAACCAAAACCGCGATGCAGCATACGCTTAAAATGAGCGGTTATGCCAATGACGATATCAACGGTTATTACAAAAAACTGAAAGAAGCCTTGCTCAAAACAGATTCTTCTACCAAATTATCCATTGCCAACGCCATTTTTACGAATAAACTTGTGACCATCAGGCCAGATTTTATCAAAACGAACACCGATTTTTACAATGCCACGGTTCAACCGGTGGATTTCAGCCTTACAACAACCAAAGACATCATTAACAAATGGGCGTCAGACAATACGAACGGATTAATAAAAGCCGTTATTGACAAAACAAATCCTTACGATTTGATGTACCTGCTTAATGCCATTTACTTTAAAGGTATATGGACAACGCAATTTGAGAAGAAAAATACGGCAAAAGCGGCTTTCACCTACGAAAATGGCACGCAGAAACAGGTTGACATGATGAAGCAAACGGCGAAATTCAACTACACTGAAGACCAAAACCTGCAAATCGTTCAATTGCCTTATGGCAATCAGGCATTCAGCATGTTGGTGCTGCTTCCGAAAACCGGAAAAAAACTCTCCGATTTGCCCGTAGCTTTACAACAGCAAAACTATTGGAACAACCTGAAAGCGGGTTTGCACAGTGCCGAAGTGGATTTATTTCTACCGAAATTCAAAACCGAGTACAGCAAAAAACTGAACGATGTTCTGACGAATATGGGAATGGGAATCGCTTTCAGTGACGGAGCCGATTTTAGCGGAATGTCCGATCTGCCGGCTAAAATAGCTTTTGTGAAACAAGACACCTATATCAGTACCGATGAATCGGGAACCGAAGCGGCTGCGGTAACAACTGTTGGGATGGTCAATACTTCTTTTCCTTCAGAGCCTCAAAAAGTTGAGTTCAACGCCAATAAGCCGTTCTTGTATGTCATTCAGGAAAATTCCACCGGGGCGATTTTATTTATGGGCGCAGTAAAAAATTTCACGGAATAGCAGCAATACACTCTATTTTTTTATTATACTATTTAATCACTCAACGTTTTTCGTGCGTTGGGTGATTTTTTTGTTTATATTTTCGGCATTATAGGTAATTTCTTTTTTTCGGCACTGTATTATTCTATTTATCAGCCATAAAAAATATTTTGGGAAACTTTTTTCTTTATATAAAATGGTAATATCCTAATAATTAGTTTATTAATTTTTATTTTGGAAAACTTTTCAACAAAATCAAAAATAAATATTGTTTTCTTTGGAAAACATGAAAAGATTATTTAAACTTGCATTTCCGAACAAAACAGATACTTTGAAAAATGGAGTTTGCTGTAAACAAAATAGAACTAATATAACATAATTCAAAATTTTTTAGAAGAACATTTAGCTAATGAAAAAAAAGACATATACTTTCGATGAGGCTTACAAGGCATCGTTGGAGTATTTTAAAGGAGACGAATTGGCTGCGAAGGTTTGGGTAAATAAATACGCACTCAAAGACAGCCAGGGCGCCATTTACGAAAAGTCGCCGGAGGATATGCACTGGCGGTTGGCCAATGAAATTGGCAGAATTGAAAAGAAGTACGCTAATCCGTTGAGTGAGAAAGAATTGTTCGATCTCTTCGACCAGTTTAGATACATTATTCCGCAAGGAAGCCCTATGACCGGCATCGGGAACGATTTTCAGGTGGCATCGTTGTCCAACTGTTTTGTTATCGGTATGGATGGCAGCGCCGATTCTTACGGCGCAATCATCCGTATTGATGAAGAACAGGTGCAACTGATGAAACGCCGTGGCGGGGTAGGGCACGATCTTTCGCACATCCGTCCGAAAGGTTCACCGGTAAAGAATTCGGCGCTGACCTCCACGGGGTTGGTGCCATTTATGGAACGCTATTCCAACTCCACACGCGAAGTGGCGCAGGATGGCCGCCGCGGCGCGCTCATGCTGAGTGTTTCCATAAAGCATCCCGATTCGGAAGATTTTATTGATGCCAAACTGGAGCAGGGAAAAGTAACGGGCGCGAACATTTCGGTGAAAATTGACGACGATTTCATGAACGCCGTGGCAAAAGGTGAAATCTACGAGCAGCAATATCCCATTGAAGCTAAAAAACCGAAATACACAAAGAAAATTGAAGCCGATGAGTTGTGGAACAAAATCGTGCACAACGCATGGCGCTCGGCCGAGCCGGGTGTACTTTTCTGGGACACCATCATTCGCGAATCGGTTCCCGATTGCTATGCCGATTTGGGCTTCAAAACCGTTTCCACCAACCCGTGCGGCGAAATCCCGCTGTGTCCTTACGACAGTTGCCGTTTGTTGGCCATCAACCTGTATTCGTATGTCGTAAATCCGTTTAAGAAAGATGCATATTTCGATTTCGATCTGTTTGCCAAACACGTTCGACTGGCGCAACGCATCATGGACGATATTATTGATCTGGAATCGGAAAAAATTGATAAAATCCTCTCCAAAGTGGAAAACGATCCCGAATCGGAAGAAATAAAAGGAGCGGAACGCCATCTTTGGGACAAAATCAGCAAAAAAACCCTGCAAGGCCGCCGTACCGGAGTGGGAATCACTGCCGAAGGCGATATGCTTGCCGCATTGGGCTTGCGCTATGGAACGGAAGAAGCGACCGATTTTTCGGAAAAAGTTCATAAGGCTGTTGCGCTCAATGCGTATGGCTCATCGGTGGAAATGGCCAAAGAACGCGGAGCGTTTGAAATCTTCGATGCAGAAAGAGAAAAAAACAATCCGTTTATAAATCGCTTGAAGGATGCTGATCCACAGCTCTATAAAGACATGGTGAAATATGGCAGGAGAAACATTGCCTGTCTGACCATCGCGCCTACCGGAACCACCAGTTTGATGTCGCAAACCACATCGGGCATTGAACCGGTGTTTATGCCCGTGTATAAACGCCGCCGCAAAGTGAACCCGAACGATGCCGATACGCGTGTTGATTTCGTGGACGAAAACGGCGATTCGTGGGAAGAATTTGTTGTGTTTCACCACAAATTCGTTACCTGGATGGAAGCGAACGGTCACCCAACCACCAAAATATATTCTAACGAGGAGTTGGACGAGTTGGTAGCTGCATCGCCTTACTACAAAGCCACATCCAACGATGTGGACTGGCTGCACAAGGTACGCATGCAGGGACGCATTCAAAAATGGGTGGATCATTCCATTAGCGTAACCATCAATCTGCCGTCCGACGTTTCGGAAGAGCTTGTGGGCGAACTCTATATGGAGGCATGGAAAAGCGGATGCAAGGGTTGCACGGTTTATCGCGACGGTTCCCGTTCGGGTGTGTTGCTTTCCAACGACGACAAAAAAGACGATAAAAACGACGAAGATTGTTACGAATTACCGCAAATCGTTACGTCGCGCCCCATCGAACTTGACGCCGATGTAATTAAGTTCCAGAACAATAAAGAAAAGTGGATTGCCTTTATCGGGTTATTGAACGGAAGACCGTACGAAATTTTCACCGGTATCAATGATGAGGACGACGGCATCATGCTCCCGAAAAGCGTCAGCGAAGGGAAAATCATAAAAGCGTATGATAACGACGGGCGCAAGCATTACGATTTTCAGTTCAAGAACAAACGCGGGTATAAGATCACCATTGAAGGGCTGGACAGCAAGTTCAATCCCGAATACTGGAACTACGCAAAACTGATTTCGGGCGTGTTGCGTTACGGAATGCCCATTGATCAGGTAATTAAACTGGTCTCGGGCCTTGAACTGGACAGCGAAACCATCAACACCTGGAAAAACGGTGTGGAACGTGCCCTGAAAAAATATTTACCGAACGAAACCGAGGCTAAAGGACAAAAATGCCCCGTTTGCGGACACGAAACATTGGTGTACCAGGAAGGCTGCCTGAAGTGCCGCAACTGCGGAGCCTCCAAGTGTGGATAATGCGGGTGTTGCGATTTTAACCGTAGTGTATAAAAAAGAGGTTGTCTCAAAAGTATTACTGTAGTTTCATTTTGTCATGTTGAACGAAGTGAAACATCTACATTGTCAAGCTAAATAGATTCTTCATTTCGCTAAAGCTCCATTCAGAATGACAATTTGATAGCAGATATACTTTTGAGACAACCTCTTTTTAGTTTATTTTTAGTAATTTTGTAACTGATGCAAGATACATTCAACACCATACAACAACCCGCCGAAGGCTACGTCACAGAGAAAAAGAGCAAATTCCTTTCGTTTATTTTTCCGGTAAAAACGGCCGACGAGGTGAAAGAGATCGTGGATGCGCACCGTAAAAAATATTACGACGCACGTCACGTGTGCTGGGCGTATATGCTCGGGTGGGAGCGTGACGATTTTCGCTCAAACGACGACGGCGAGCCATCGGGAACCGCCGGGCGCCCTATCCTCGGACAAATAAATTCCGCCGAACTCACCGATGTCCTTATCCTCGTCGTGCGTTATTTCGGCGGAACGCTGTTAGGAACTTCGGGGCTGATCAAGGCATACAAAGAAGCGGCTGCCGCCGCTATCGCTAACGCGAAAATCGTGGAACAGACCGTGGACGAAATCATCACGCTTCATTTCCGTTACGAACAACTCAACGATGTGATGCGCGTACTCAAACAATTCGACTCGGTTACGTGGGAGCAGGACTTCACGGAAGACTGCCGGATGACGCTTCGCGTACGGAAATCGTTGTCGGAACCGTTGTACGACGCTTTCGCGCAAATTTACGGCGTGGAAGCAACACGCCCTTGAATTGCAACGTAAAAAACCGGCCTTAAACAACTAATTTTCGGAAAAATTCGTGTTACTTACACAAAATTACTACTTTTGCACCCGAAAAGAAGTGCGAAATACGAAATACTAAGCAGAAAAAAACATTGATGGAAAAGAATTTGGTTATCGTGGAGTCGCCGGCAAAGGCGAAAACAATCGAAAAATTTTTGGGAAAGGATTTTCACGTAATGTCCAGTTACGGGCATATTCGCGACCTAAAGAAAAAAGATTTCAGCATTGATATCGAAAACAATTTTACCCCGATCTATGAAATTCCGGCCGATAAGAAAAAGGTGGTTTCGGAATTGAAGAGCGCCGCGAAATCGGCGGAAACCGTGTGGCTTGCTTCCGATGAAGACCGCGAAGGAGAAGCCATTTCATGGCATTTGTACGACGCGTTGGGGCTGAAAGATAAAGACACAAAACGTATTGTTTTTCACGAAATTACCAAACAAGCCATCCTCGATGCAATACAAAATCCGCGCCGTATTGACCAAAATCTGGTGGATGCGCAACAAGCGCGTCGCGTACTGGATCGCATTGTAGGATTTCAACTTTCGCCCGTGTTGTGGCGCAAGATAAAACCCGCGCTGTCTGCCGGCCGCGTACAATCCGTAGCCGTACGGTTAATTGTCGAGCGGGAGCGCGAAATCCAAAACTTCAAAACCGAAGCTGCTTACCGCATTGTAGCCATTTTCACGAAAGAAGAAAACGGCCAAAAATACGAAATTAAGGCGGAATACAACAAGCGGTTGAAAACCAAGCAAGAAGCATTGGCGTTGCTCGAGAAACTGAAAACCTCGGTTTTCTCCATTGAAGATATTACCACCAAACCCGCAAAAAAGTCGCCGGCGCCGCCGTTCACGACATCCACGCTGCAACAGGAAGCTTCACGAAAACTCGGGTTTTCTGTGGCGCAGACGATGATGGTCGCACAAAGGCTCTACGAATCGGGGAAGATTACCTACATGCGTACCGACTCCGTGAACCTTTCGGCATTGGCCATCAATACGGCAAAAGCCGAAATTACAACCCAATACGGAGATAAATACGTAAAGATCAGGAAGTACACCACGAAATCCAAAGGAGCGCAGGAAGCGCACGAAGCCATTCGTCCAACCTACATCAGCGAACACGAAACCGCCGGAACCGCGCAGGAAAAACGCTTGTATGAGCTGATCTGGAAACGCACGCTTGCTTCGCAAATGGCCGATGCCGAGCTCGAGAGAACCACGGCAACCATCGGGATTTCCAATGCCGAAGGCAAGTTCATCGCTAATGGAGAAGTCATTAAATTCGACGGTTTTCTGCGCGTTTATCTGGAAAGTACCGACGACGAAGAAACGGATAACAACGACGGATTGTTACCGCCGATGAAGGTCAAAGAACAGTTGGCAATGGCGGAAACCACGGCCACACAGCGTTTCACGCAATCGCCTTACCGCTACACCGAAGCTTCGCTCGTGCGAAAGATGGAAGAACTCGGTATTGGAAGGCCGTCAACGTATGCGCCTACGATTTCCACCATCCAGAACAGAGAGTATGTGGAGAAAGGAAACGCGGAAGGCAACGAACGTTTTTACAATATTCTCACCCTTAAAAACGGCAACGTCAAGGATACGGAGAAGAAAGAGATGGCCGGCGCCGATAAAGGCAAACTGATACCCACCGATATCGGGATGGTAGTGAACGATTTTTTGGTTGAATACTTTCCTTCGATCGTGGATTATAATTTCACGGCGGAAGTCGAAAAGGATTTCGATCGGATTGCCGAAGGCAAAGAGCAGTGGAACAAGGCAATAGCCAATTTTTATAAGGAATTTCATCCCGTGGTGGAAGAAACCATGCAAATGCGCACCGAGCACAAAGCCGGAGAACGCGTGCTGGGTACCGATCCGAAGAGCGGGCGCCAGGTATTGGTAAAGATCGGGCGTTACGGTGCCATCGTGCAAATCGGCACGCCCGACGAAGAAGAAAAACCGGCGTTCGCATCGCTGCAAAAATCGCAATCGCTGGAAACCATCTCTCTCGACGAAGCCCTGAGATTATTCGATTTGCCGCGCAATTTAGGCGAATTTCGCGGAAAAGAGATGACGGTGGGCGTAGGGCGTTTCGGGCCGTACGTACGGCACAACAACAAATTCGTATCGTTGCCCAAAGGCGCCGATCCGCTGGAAATAACCGCCGAAGAAGCCATTGCGCTTATCGAAGCCAAAGAAAAGAAAGACAAGGAAAAGATCATCAAAAAGTTTGACGAAGATGCTGATTTGCAGGTGTTAAACGGACGTTACGGGCCTTATATCGCATACAAAAAATCGAACTACAAAATACCGAAAAAAATGAAGCCCGAAGAGCTTTCGCTCGAAGATTGCCGTAAGATCATCGCTGACGCGGATAAAGGCAAAGAAGGCAAACCGGAAAAGAAAACCAAAAAAACGACAACAAAAAAGGCGAAGAAGTGAATTCGCTGAACCACAGATGATTGATCTCATTAGACCGACAACGCTTTCCGATCTGCCACGCGTGATGGAATTGTACGATATTGCCCGGAATTTCATGCGGCAAAATGGAAATACGGGACAATGGATCAACGGTTATCCCACGGAATCCTATATTTCGGAAGAAATTGCCGCCGGACACAGTTTCGTTTGCGAAAACGAAGCGGGTAAAATTGTCGGAACGTTTTGCTTTATCATGGGTGACGACCCCACGTACCGGAAAATTTACGAAGGCCGGTGGCTCAACGATGCGCCTTACGGTGCAGTGCATCGCATAGCTTCTTCGGGAGAAGAAAAAGGCGTTGCTCGGGCGTGCTTCGATTGGTGCTTCCGCCGGATCGCTACCATTCGTGTGGATACCCATCCCGATAATACGGTTATGCAGAATGTTTTACGTGATTATGGCTTCACGTATTGCGGCATTATTTACGTTACGAACGGCACGTCGCGGTTTGCATATCAACTTACGAAGTAAAACAGATTTTTTGTTTTGTTTGAACAATTTATTGAGTAATACTGTTTTATATCATGTATTATAAACGTATAAAACAAAAAGTTATATAAACTAAAACAAAACAGTATGAAACAAGTAACAAAATTTACCAAAACAATCGCATTATTTTTGTTTGGATTATTCTCCTCGGTAGTGGCATTTGCACAGGAAGAAGGCGCATCGCTCGACATCAATCTGAACACCGATAAAGGTGGCGCATTTTATACGCAAATCTGGTTTTGGGTAGTTGTGGGATTGGTTTTTATTCTTTTACTGGTTGCCCTGCTTCGCGGAGGCGGAAACAAATCGTAAACGGAATAAACGTTATGAAATAAGAAGCTCTCAAAAAAGTTGGGAGCTTTTTTTGTGCTTTACCGGTAGATGATCAACCCCGCTACTCCCGATAGCGCGATCAGCAATATCGGATCCGTTTTTTTTATCGAAGCAAGCAGTACAACAGCAAAAATGATCCAACTTTTGTAATCCACAAAATTATAGTTGTTCATCAACATAAGCGCGGCGGCGGCAATCAGGCCGATAATCGCAGGTTTGAGCACCGAGAGCGATGCCTGCATCCATTGATTTTTTTTCAGTTTCACGAAAAACAGACATACCAGCGTCATCAGAATTAAGGAAGGAATGCTCACCGCCAGCGTGCAAATCGCCGATCCGATAATGCCTTCCACGTTACCGAAGCCGCCGTTGGTAACTGCGGTGTAACCGATGTATGTTGCCGAGTTGAAAGCAATGGGGCCGGGAGTGGTCTGCGAGATGGCTACGATATCGGTAAAGTCGCTCACCGAAATCCAGTTGTGCGTGTTCACCACTTCGTGCTGAATGAGCGGAAGCATGGCATATCCGCCTCCAAAACCGAAAAGGCCGATCTTGAAAAACACAAGAAAAAGGGTGATATACAATTGAAACAGCTCCATCCTCAGCGTTTTATACGTTGTTTCACATAAAATAAATGCAGGATGCCGAGAGAAATGGCGGCCAGAACGATATACACCGGCGATACGTGCAACAGCCATACGGACAAGGCCACGGCTACGGGAATCCATGCGTTTTTCCATGAAATTCGGGCCGATTTTCCCAGACTGAGCAATGGTGATGCAATGAGCGCTACCACAGCAGGGCGAATGCCTTTGAAGATTCGTTCCACAACCGGATTTTCTTTGAATTGCGTGAATACGATCGCGATTAACAGGATCGCGATAAACGACGGCAGAATAATGCCTAATCCGCTAAGCAGGCTTCCTTTAAAACCGCGTCGTTTGTTGCCCACGAAAAGCGCCGTGTTGAGTGCCATGGGGCCGGGAATAGATTGTGAAATGGCCAGCGTATCCATGAACTCCTCGTCTTTAAGCCAGTTTCGTTTGTTAACAACCTCGTTCCTAATCAGAGGGATCATGGCGTATCCGCCGCCGAATGTGAATGCGCCGATTTTGAAGAAAACAAGAAAAAGTTCCCAATATTCTTTCATTGGATTAGTTTCTGTACGGGTTGTAAAGGAAAAGCAGATCGCAAAATAGTGCTTTGCAAATCTGCTTTTATAAAGAAGCCGCATTAGTGGAATAAGACGAAACTCCTTATGACAGGATTTGAGTGTCCCGCTATCTTTGTAATCCGCCGTTCCGATAAATCGGAATACCCGAAGGCGCGGCCCGCCATTGATAGCAAAAACTTGTCTCGTTTTATAAAATGTAATTGATGAGTTTCCCAATCGACCAATGCGGCAATAACTCAATCATTTTACATGTTCAAAGATAGCATTCTGCTTTTAAATAACCAAATAAAAGATGTTTTTTTTGTATAATTATTTTCATACGCCGTTAAATAGCGCTCATTTTAACATCAATGCGCTTTGTTGAGCGATTTATTGAGTTCTTCCTCGCTCAATTCGTGATTCGTTAAATCACCCGCAAAATATTGGTCATAAGCGCTCATATCCAAAAAGCCGTGTCCTGAGAGATTGAAAAGGATGGTTTTTTGTACGTCTTCTTCTTTGGCTTTCAATGCTTCGTTTATGGTTGCGGCAATGGCGTGGCTCGATTCAGGCGCGGGCACGATACCTTCGGTACGGGCGAAAAGCACGCCGGCTTTAAACGAATCCAGTTGTTTAATATCCACGGCCTCAAGCAAATCGTCTTTAAGCAATTGGCTCACAATGCTGCCGGCTCCGTGATAGCGCAAGCCGCCGGCGTGAATATTTGCCGGAGCAAACGTGTGGCCGAGGGTGTACATGGGGATCAGCGGCGTATAACCGGTTTCATCGCCGTGATCGTATTGAAATTTTCCGCGGGTAAGTTTCGGGCACGACGAGGGTTCGGCCGCGATAAACCGTGTTTTCTTTCCGTCTTTGATCTTGTGACGCAAAAACGGGAATGAAATGCCCGAAAAGTTGGAGCCGCCGCCAAAACAACCGATCACAATATCGGGATATTCACCGGCCATTTCCATCTGTTTCTCGGCTTCCAGCCCGATAACGGTCTGATGCAGTGAAACATGGTTGAGCACGCTTCCCAGTGCATATTTGCAATTGGGCGTTTGCATGGCAAGCTCAATGGCTTCGGAGATGGCGGTTCCCAGACTTCCCTGGTAGGTTGGGTTTTCGGTGATGATTTTTCTTCCGGCTTTGGTGGACATACTCGGCGAAGGGATAACCTGCGCTCCCCAGGTTTGCATCAACGAGCGGCGATACGGTTTTTGCTCGTAACTGATCTTCACCATATAAACCGCCAATTCCAGCCCGAAAGCCTTCGTGGCATAAGCCAGAGCGGTGCCCCATTGCCCGGCGCCCGTTTCGGTGGTGATGTTGGTTGTGCCGTCTATTTTATTGTAATATGCCTGTGGCAGTGCCGAGTTTAATTTGTGCGAGCCCACCGGGCTCACGCTTTCGTTCTTGAAATAGATGTGCGCAGGTGTGTCAAGCGCTTTTTCCAATCCGTAAGCGCGCACCAGCGGGGTAGGGCGGTACGTTTTGTATTTTTCCCTCACTTCCTCGGGGATGTCAATCCACACGTCCTTGTCGTTCATCTCTTGCCGGGCGAGTTCTTCGGCGAACAAAGGGAAAAGGTCTTCGGGTTTTAACGGCTCTTTTGTCTGCGGATTGATCATCGGCTGAGGTTTATTTTTCATTTCAGCCACAATGTTGTACCATTGCGTGGGAATCTCCGATTCCGCAAGCATGAATTTTTTTCTTTTTTCCATGATTTTCTTTTTTTATTGTTGATAATGTGTATGTTTCGGTGTTGTTTTAACGCAAACAGCCTGTTGGACTTTAACAACAGGCTGTTTGAGTTATGATGTTCATTCGTTTATTTAACGCACACGATTTTCTCACCCCATTGTTTGGTAAGGAAATTCCTGCCGGCGCCAACCAGATAACGAATAACTGTTTGTCATTATTTTGCGAATTTATTTTGCAAAATTAACGTATAATTCGATAAAAACAAACAAAAAGTAATAAACTTTTCGCTTTCTTATCGTTTTCTTAACATGGAGAAAATTAAAAGTACTAAAAACGATCCCCCGATGGCCAGCAGCAGCGTTCGTAAACTAAATTCGTTCATTCCGCCCAAGCCGATCATAGACCCGATCCATCCGCCCAGAAAAGCGCCTGCAACGCCAATGAGTATCGTGATGATGCACCCTTGCGGGTCTTTGCCCGGATGCAAAAATTTGGCTATTGCTCCCGCAATAAGGCCAAGAATAATCCAAGATAAAATTCCCATATCAATTGTAATTTAAAATTAAAAGAACAAAAATCAGTCTGAAAAGATCAAAATAAAAAATAGAAAAACCATTCGGAAAAACTTGTCCGACTCATGGCGGATTCAAAACAGTTTCTCATTCTCCAAAGATATACATTTTTCATTTATTACCGCACAAAAAGCGTTTAATTGTTTTTATGGGTCATTTGCTTTTAACTTTTAAAACTTTATCTTACTTTTGCACAAATATTCATTAATTGTGCATAGACGATACATGGCTCTAACGAAAACTAAAAAAACACTGATTGAAGTAGCCCGGCAGCTTTTTGCAAAAAAAGGATTCGATAATACCACAATGAATGATATCGCAGAAGCGTCGAACAAAGGGCGAAGAACGCTTTACACCTATTTCAAGAGTAAACAGGAGATTTACATCGGGGTTATTCAATCGGAATTGGAAAACCTTTATATTCAGTTGGAAGAAGTGACGAAAAGGAACATTCCCGCCGACGATAAAATGTTGATATTCTTTTTTACTCGCCTGGAAATTGTGAAGGAAGTGGTGAGGCGCAACGGCACCCTGCGGGCCGATTTTTTCAGAAATATCTGGCAGGTGGAGAATGTGAGGAAAGAGTTCGATCAAAAGGAAATCCGCTATTTGCAGGATATTCTTCAGGAAGGTATTGAATCGGGAGTTTTCGAAATTGTTGATGTTCCCAAAACAGCTCAAATACTGCATTACGCGCTGAAAGGACTCGAAGTGCCGTCCATTCGCGGCGTGCTGGGGTTGAACGTGAACAATAAACCGGACAGGGACACCATTGCCAACATCATTTTTAAAGGACTCAGAAAATAAATATTATCCGTTGGTATAACTTAAATAAATAAAAATGAAATTATTAGAGGGAAAAACAGCGTTGGTGACCGGTGCAGCACGAGGCATCGGAAAAGCCATTGCGCTGAAATTTGCTTCGGAAGGGGCAAACGTAGCATTCACCGATTTGGTGATTGACGATAACGCGAAAGAAACCGAAAAAGAAATTGCATCATTCGGCACAAAAGTAAAAGGCTACGCATCCAATGCGGCCAATTTCGACGATACGAAAAACGTAGTGGACGAAGTGGTGAAAGATTTCGGCAAAATAGACATTTTGGTGAACAACGCCGGCATAACCCGCGACGGGTTAATGATGCGCATGACGGAACAGCAATGGGACATGGTTATTAACGTGAATCTCAAATCGGCGTTCAATTTCATCCATGCCGTTACTCCGGTTATGATGCGTCAGAAATCGGGAAGTATTATTAATATGAGCTCGGTTGTGGGTGTATCGGGAAATGCCGGACAAGCCAATTATTCGGCATCCAAAGCCGGTATGATCGGGCTGGCGAAATCTATGGCCAAAGAAGTGGGTTCACGCGGAATTCGCGTTAACGCGATAGCTCCCGGTTTCATCATCACCGAAATGACGGCACAGTTGTCCGAAGAGGTGCGCAATGAATGGGCAAAACAAATCCCACTGCGCCGCGGCGGCACGCCCGATGATGTCGCGAATGCTACATTATTCCTCGCCTCAGACCTCTCTTCGTATGTGAGCGGGCAGGTAATTCATGTTTGCGGCGGAATGAATACATAAAAAAGTTTTGAGTTATAAGTCATAGGTTTTTTAAATTCATAACTTTCAGAGCATTTTAAAAGAAACAATTGATTAGTTGAGGTATGAAGATTATCTTTGTACCTCAAATTTTTATAAATTTCCTACGGTAACATCAAATCCACAACCGTAAATCGTAAATCCAAAATTGTATGACCGTTCTTTACGAAGACAACCATATTATTATCGTCAATAAAGCGCCGGGCGAAATTGTGCAAGGTGATAAAACGGGCGATAAACCGCTTTCGGATATTATGAAAGAGTACTTAAAAGAAAAGTACAACAAGCCCGGCAATGTGTTTTGTGGCGTTACGCATCGTTTGGATCGTCCGACGAGCGGAGTGGTGGTTTTTGCTAAAACGAGCAAGGCTTTATCGCGATTGAACGAGATGTTCAAAAAAGGCGAAATGGATAAAACCTATTGGGCAATTGTTAAAAAACAACCTGAGAGTGAGCAAGCTACGTTAACTCATTACTTAATTAAAAACGAAAGAACCAATAAGTCGATGGCTTACGACACGGAAAAACCGAATACCAAAAAGGCAGTTTTACACTATAAACTAATCGGGCGATCACAAAACTATTATTTATTGGAGGTGGATCTGGAGACCGGACGCCACCATCAAATCCGTTGCCAGTTGGCAAAGATCGGGTGTCCTGTCAAAGGCGATCTGAAATACGGCGCTGAGCGTTCTAATCCCGATGGCAGTATTAGTTTGCATGCGCGCAGTATATCTTTTATCCATCCCGTTTCTAAAGAAAAAATAGAAATTACCGCGCCTACCCCCGATGACAATTTGTGGAAAGCGTTGGAGGCCAATTATTCCAACGAAGTATAATTGATTTAGCTGATTTTATCTCTTTGCCCCACGCTGAACCTGCTGAAGCACACGAAAAAAATTGCCGCCCAGTATTTTGGCGATATCTTCTTCGGAATAACCTCTCGTAATGAGATGCATGGTAAGATTGATCATATCGTTGGAGCCGTTAAGCCCGGCAACGCCGCCACCGCCGTCAAAATCGTTTCCGATGCCCACGTGGTCAATCCCTGCTATTTTAACGGCATGATCCAGATGGCGCAAAAAATCCTCGATGGTCGCATTTTCGTAATCCGTACGGATATAGTTATTTACAGCACAAAGCTGTATCACGCCTCCGTTTTTGGCCAAAGCGCGCAATTGTGCGTCGGTGAGGTTGCGATCGTGTTCGCAAACAGCCATCGTGGCCGAGTGCGAGGCAATAACCGGTTGTTTGCTGATTTTCAGCACATCCCAAAAAGTCTTTTCGCTCGCGTGCGAAACATCTACGATCATTCCCAGCCGGTTCATTTCCTTCACCACTTTCCGCCCGAAAAGGCTCAAACCGTTCCATTCGCTCGCTTCGTTGCGGTTTGATGTGTCGCAGATATCGTTATTGCGGATGTGGCAAAGCGTCATATAGATGGTTCCCATGTCTCTATATTTGGAAGGCATTTTCAGGTCTTTACCGATAGCATATCCATTCTCGATACCGATGAAAACGGCTTTTTTCTCTTCTGATTTCAATCGTAGGGCATCATCGGCGGTGAAAGCTATGCCGCATATATCGCTGTTTTTCGTTGTTTGTTCGTGGATGCCGGCGATAAGGCTGCTAATCCTGCTTTGTGCCTTCTCGTATGAAACATTATTACGCGGCCCCTGGCCGATGTATGCGGCAAAGAAAACCGCATCCAAATAACCTTCCGTCATTTTCGGGATGTTTACTTGGTTTGTTTCTCTTTTGCCGATGTCAAAACCTGCGTTATCGAATTCAAGCGGCGTATCGCAATGGGTATCCACCGAAATTTGCCGGTTATGAATGGCTTTTGCTTTCCGGTAAGTATCTGCCTGATCCACCAGATGTTTTACGATGCGCAGTGCAACGGTATTGCCTCCGGCAATAAGTCCTTCCGGATGAAATTGTACCGCCAAAATAGGACGTCCGCTTATGGACTCAATGGCTTCGGGAATGCTGTCGGCAGCCCATGCCGTCACACGAAATCCGGGAGCTACGGTTTTCACCGCCTGATGATGAAAACTATTGACGGACAAAGTGTCTTCACCGATAATTTCGCGTAACAGCGATTGCGAATCTACTGTTATCTTGTGCGTAGCTATCCATCCCGAAACGTTCTGGCTGTGTTTTATTTCCGATGGATGTTGTGTGGGTATGTCCTGATAAAGCGAACCGCCGAAAGCCACGTTGATGAGTTGTTCTCCGCGACAAATTCCGAGCAACGGAATGTTGCGGTCGGTGATCATTTTTATCAGCATCAAATCATACACATCGCGCACGGAATCTACCGTGCCGAGTTGTTCCATACGTTCTTCGCCGTAGAACTCGGGAGCCACATCTTCGCCACCGGTCATGATCATGCCGTCCAGGTGATCGAGGATACCGCTAAGTATGAGGCCGTCGTTGGTTAGCGGAATGATAACCGGAGTTCCGCCCGCCTTGATAACCGCATTCACGTATGTTCCCGATAACCTCGATCCGTCTTGCCCGCTTCTGTTTACCGACAGGCCGATGAGCGGCTTCTTCGGCACACGAATAGTAGAGGAAATCGAATCGGTAACAGAATATAATTGTTGCAAGTCGGTTTTTGCTGAAATTTGTCCATTTGAATGCTGCGAAGCAAAAATAAGAATGAGTCCTAAGCTGAAAACAAGTTTCTTCATTTATTCAAAATTTGATTGGCTTCATTGTTGTTTGTAAGATTGGGAGGTTTCTTCCATTGTTTTCCTCCGGTCAGTCGCGCGATCAGCAGGGTGCTCGATACGTTTCCGGTGGAGTTGATCAACGTGGCCGGAACATCGATAATTGTGCTGATAACCATCAGTGTTCCTGCAAGTTGCGTCGGAAATCCGAAAACGGAGCAAATCAAAAGTTCGCCGGTCATTCCGCCGCTGGGAATAGCTCCCATCACCGCACCAACGAGTAACGCTACGCCGATGATGAAAAACGGATTGCCGGAAAAACCGCCTTGCAGGCCGAAAATGGTGAGCAGAAAAATAATTTTGATCACTCCGCCCATCACCGAGCCGTCTTTATGAATATTGGTCCCAAGTGGGATCACCGATTCGGCAATGGCCGCGGGCATGCCCATTTTCTGGGCTGCCTGTATGTTTATCGGTATGCAGGCGGCGCTCGAAGATGTGCCGATGGCGGTGAGCGAAGGGGTAATAATGTTTCGCCAGAAAGAACGAACCCCGTTTTTTCCATCGGCGAACCATGCAAACAGAGAGTTAAACCCGAAAAAATATATCAGTGCGAGAACCAGATAGAGAAGAAACGCATTCAGGTATCCATTCAGAATCTGTCCGCCTACACGACCTACGGTATCGGCAAAATAGCAACCTAAACCGATCGGGGCGAGGTACATAATGAGGTTCATCATGCGCATGGTAACCGCCATTCCGGAATTAAGGAGCGAGGCGATGTTGTTTCCTTTTTCGCCTGCGAAAGCGGTTGCCAATCCCAGTAACGCAGAAAACAGGATCAACGGCAGCAGGTGAACTTTGGTGAAAAGTTGGAGAAAATCGGGAACGGTAAAAGTTCTTACGAACAGCTCGCCGGGAGAAAGACGGACAATCTCGTTAACCATCGGCAAATTAGCCATGATGATCGTTTTGTTCACACCGCGCAACGGGTTATAAAACATTGTAAGCGCATACGCCGTAACGGCCGATAACAGGGCGGTACCGATGAACACAAGCAGGATATTGGCCAACAACTTACCGATCATGTTCATCTGTTTCATGTTATACACCGCCGCAGAAATGCTGAAAAACACCAACGGAACAATAAGCATGAACATCAGGTTGAGAAACACGTCTCCAACGGGTTTCACCACCGAAGCGCCTTCTCCGAACACTATGCCGAAAACCCCTCCCGCAATGATACCGGAAATCAGCAAAAAGGTAAAAGCATAATTTTTTATGATGTTCATTTAAAGCAAATAAATTGTTTGATGGGCAAAAATACACTTTCAGAATGAAAAACAAGGTAACTTAGCGATATTTTACCATTTTTCACCACGCAAACTTTTTTTGTCCGATTGTCTTTTTTTATCCTCCAGCCGTTTTTCTTTCGACAGTTTTGTGGGTTTAGTCGCGATGCGTTTTTTGCGCTCTTTCAGCGCTTTCTGAAGCATGAGTTCCAATTTCTTTATCACTGCTTTTTTGTTGAGGAATTGTGTTCTTTCTGTATCGTTGCTGATTTGCAGGCGGCCATCGTTACCGATCTTGTTTTTAAGCCGTTCCGAGATCATCATTTTTTGTTCATCCGACAAAACGGCAGATTCCTCAATCTGAAGCGATAAGGTTATTTTGGTAGATACTTTGTTCACGTTTTGCCCACCGCTGCCACTGCTTCTCGCAGCCGTGAAGACGCATTCTTTGATTAGTTTGTTCATATCGAGGTTCATAACATTCCGATGTTATTGAAGATTATATTGTTATCCCTGCAAAGTTATTTATTTTTGCAAGAAATTGAGTAATATGTTGGTTTATCGAGCTAAAAATTCTTATTTTTGTGAAAAGTTAAAAACATAAATCAGACACAATGAACCCTACATTATTTGTATTAGCAGCCGGCATGGGCAGCCGTTATGGCGGCCTGAAACAGCTTGACGGTTTAGGCCCGAACGGCGAAACGATCATGGATTATTCGATCTACGATGCCGTAAACGCCGGATTCGGTAAACTTGTTTTTGTTATCCGCAAATCCTTTGAAGAAGATTTCAAGGAAAAGATCGTGAAAAAATACGAGAAAAAAATTCCCGTAGAACTTGTTTTTCAGGAATTGGATAACTTGCCGGAAGGCTTTAACGTTCCCGAAGGAAGAGTTAAGCCCTGGGGCACAAATCACGCCGTGATGATGGGGAAAGACGTTATACATGAACCGTTTGCCGTGATCAACGCCGACGATTTTTACGGCAGGGAAAGTTTTAAAGTACTGGCCGATTACCTGAAAGGATTGGCGGGAAAAGAGAACAAATACTGTATGGTGGGTTACAGGGTAGGGAACACGCTTTCGGAAAGCGGCACAGTTGCACGCGGGGTTTGCGAAACAGATAAAAACGGTAATTTGACCGGCGTTGTGGAACGTACGCAGGTAATGCGCGTGGACGGAGAAGTGAAATATAGAGATGAAAACGATGCGTGGGTGGCCATTGGCGACAATACGCCCGTTTCTATGAATATGTGGGGTTTTACGCCCGATTATTTTCAGCATTCCGACGACTATTTTGTCCGGTTTCTGAAAGAAAATGCCCATAACCTGAAGGCAGAATTTTTTATCCCTCTGCTTGTTAATTACCTCACGGTAAACGGTATAGCAACGGTTAAAGTGTTGGATACGTCATCGAAATGGTTTGGCGTTACCTACGCCGAAGATCGTCCCGAAGTTGTGGCCAAATTGCAAAAATTGGCCGATGACGGCATTTATCCGTCGCCCATTTGGTAGGAAAATCCAAAAAACGAAACCGCATAACTTAATTTGTTGATGATAGAAGCCATTATAATTCTATTACTCATCGCCTTAAACGGTTTTTTTGCGCTCTCCGAAATTGCGGTGGTATCGAGTAAAAAAACGAAACTCGAAGCTGAACGGAAAAACGGAAGCAAGGGCGCATCTATGGCCTTGAAACTCAAGGCCGATCCCGATAAGTTTCTGTCGGCCGTGCAGGTGGGGATAACCCTCATTGGCATTGTGAACGGCGCATACGGTGGGGCAACCTTATCGGCTATGGTAGAACCGTTTTTCGAAAAATTCGCCTGGAGCGCACCTTATGCCGGAACCATCGCCATGGTTGTAGTGGTAGTGATCATCACGTATGTTTCTATCGTCGTGGGCGAACTTGTGCCGAAAACGATGGCGCTCAACAATCCCGAAAAGGTTTCCGTTATCGTTTCGAGGCCGATACATGTTGTCAGCATCATTTTTTATCCGTTCGTCAAGTTATTGGCTTTTTCCACGAGTTTATTCAACAAAATGATCGGGCTGAAACCCAAAAAAGACATTGTTTCGGAAATGGAGTTGCGCGCCATGCTGAAAACGGCATCCAAAGAGGGCGTTATTGAGCGCGAAGAAAACATTATCCACGAACAGGTTTTTTATTTTTCCGATAAAAAAGCCAAACATTTAATGACGCATCGAACGGATGTGGAGTGGGTGGACATTTTGCAGCCCAAAGACGATATCATCTCAGATCTTTTGGCGTGCAAACACAGTAAGATACTGGCGTGCAATACAAAAATAGACGATTTCGTAGGAACCATTTCAGTGAAAGAATTCTTACTCAAATTATATAACAATAAAGAGATTGAAGTCACTAATTTAGTTCAGGAGCCATTGATTTTTCCATCCATATTGCGTGCGCAAAAAGTGCTTGAAACGTTTCGCAGCAACCATAAATCCATCGGAGTGGTGGTGGATGAATACGGCAGTCTCGACGGCATCATTACGTTGCACGACATTATGGAAACGCTGGTGGGAACCATTGACGACGAGGACGAACACGAAGAGCCCGATATTTTTATGCGGAACGAAAACTCGGCTCTGGTAAACGGCGAAGCTCCGTTGGAAACGCTTACCATGTTTCTCG